>CAKZKV010000277.1 GCA_937124505.1 uncultured Alphaproteobacteria bacterium | reverse complement strand
AGCGTGTGATGACGAAACGGGGCATGTGTCTAATTCTTAAGCAGAACAACTATATTCTATATTATTGGCATGCTGAACTTGTTTAAGCATGCAGTATGAAATATGAAGATTTTTTGTTTGGCACCATGGATCCTGAAACAAGTTCAGGATGCCACTTTTTTGATTGAGTAAACCCCTACCGCGCATAAATCGTGCTGTAGATATAATATTGCCCTGAGGGTTGCATGCCGCCTGATCCGACAAGACAGGCTGTTTCCTCCCCCGTTGCACCGGCCAATGTCCCCACAGAAGCAAACGCGCCTTGTGCATTTGAGTTATAATTACAGGATGATGGTTGCGTATCCGGCATATTTCCTGTCATGGACACACCTGACAGCTTATTGATTTCCCGGCATATTTCCAGAGAGACGTTGTTCATCACCATCACAATGTCCGCCCCCGTTGTCCCGACACCATCCACATCACAATCCGCAGTAATTTCAGGAAGATAGCCAAGTTCAAATGCCCCCTTCCAGTTAATGCCCGCTCCTTGCGAATTAAATATAAAACAATTGAAATCACCACCTGCAACAGGTGTGTTGGCGTTATCGTAATCCCCGGGGATTGCCCATTTATCGGAATAAAAACTGACGTCATTCTCCGCGCAGCCATGCACAGAGATTAATTGTTGCACGGCCAGCTTCAGGCTTTTGCTGTAGCGCAAGATTTCATTTGCCGTCACCTTTGCCTGCTCTTTGTTCGCCGTAGACTGCGTATTCTCACTGGATCGTACAAATGAGAAGGACAAGGCAGCAAATAAGACGATGGCAATCAGAATATACCAGATCACAACGCCGGATTCTTTCCCAGAAATCATAGAAACCCCTTGATTTATCACTTCTATTGATCATAGATGATACAGAAAAAATGAAAAGGTTTGAACATGTCTGTTGAAAAAACACCACTCACAGATCCGGAAGAAGCAAAACTCGCCAAACGCGATGCCATGAAAGAGGCCGGGCTAAGCCCCTATCCGCACCACTTTAAACGGAACGCGATGGCAGCAGACTTGCAAAAGAAATACAAGGAACTGCAAAACGGGGCCGAAACAGAGGATACGGTTTCTGTGGCAGGACGCGTGATGGCCGTGCGCAACAGCGGCATGTTTATTGACCTGATGGACACGTCCGGACGCATTCAGGTGTTCTGCCATGCCGATTCTATGAGTGAAGACGAACTTGCCAAACTGAAATTTCTGGATATTGGCGATATTATTGATGCCACGGGCACGATCCGCCGCACCCCACGCGGGGAACTCTCTATCCGGGCGGTTTCTTTTAATATTCTGACAAAATCGACCTTGCCATTGCCAGACAAATATCACGGCCTGACGGACATTGAGCAACGCTATCGCCAGCGTTATATCGATTTGATTATGAATGAGGATAGCCGTGATACCCTGCGCAAGCGCTCGCAGATTATCTCATTCATCCGCAAATTTATGGAAGATCGCGGTGCAATCGAAGTCGAAACGCCTGTCCTGCATCCGATTATGGGCGGGGCCTCGGCCAGGCCGTTCGTCACTCATCACAATGCCCTGAGCAGTGATTTTTTCCTGCGCGTGGCGCCGGAACTCTACCTGAAACGCCTGATTGTCGGCGGGATGGCGGACAAGGTATTTGAGATTGGCCGCCTGTTCCGCAATGAAGGCATTTCGATCAAACATAATCCAGAATACACCTCTATCGAAGGCTATGAAGCCTATATGGATTATAATGACATCATGAAAGTGATTGAGGAGTGCGTCTATCAGGCTGTTCTGCATATTCACGGAAAGGACACGATCACCATCGGGGAAAACGAGGTCTGCTTTAAAACCCCGTGGAAACGGATCAGCATGGTGGATGCCGTCACAGAAAAAAGCGGCATCGACTTTATGGCTTTTAACACGGCGGAACAGGCATATCAGGCCGCCGCCGATTACGGACTGAAACTTGATCCGAAACTGAACTGGGGACAGATCGTGGAAGAGATGTTCGATGCCTGTGTGGAACCGACGCTCATCCAGCCGACTCACATCACCGACCATCCGCATGACATTTCCCCGCTGGCAAAAATTCACCGCAACAATCCTCGTCTGGTGGAACGCTTTGAAAGCTTCTGCAACGGATGGGAAATCTGCAATGCCTATACCGAGCTGAACGACCCGGACATCCAGCTGGCTAATTTTGAGGGACAAGTCGCCCAAAAAGAATCCGGCGACGACGAAGCGCAAATGCTGGATGATGATTTTGTCACGGCCCTGCGCTATGGCCTGCCGCCAACAGGAGGATATGGTATCGGCATTGACCGGCTGGTGATGCTGCTGACCAACTCACATAACATCCGCGATGTAATTTGCTTCCCGACCCTCAAGCCTAAAGCGCAGTCTTCCTCTGCCCCACGCATTGCGGCGGCGGACAATGATAATAATGAGGTCTGGCAAAGCATTGACGAAAATCAGAAACGCTTTGTCGTCGTCGTCAATGGCAAGGAAGAAAGTCAGGGGCGCATTCTCAACGCCGTTGGCCATGCGGTTGCCGGGCTGGTGGGACAGGCAGAAACTCCAGAGGACTTTTGCTTTGTCGATTATCAGGATGCGGATGGCAATATTCATCCCTCCATCTCCCACTACCCGGTCATTGCTTTAAAGGCAAAGAACTCCAGCCAGTTGAAGACCGCCCGTGAAAAGGCCATTGCCGAAGGGGTTCTCTTCACCGATTTTACGGATACGATGACCATTGGCAAAACAAAGGAGCAAGTGGAAGCCACAAAAGAAAAGAAAACAGCGGAACTGGATTTTCTGGCGCTCTGCCTGTTTGGAGAACGCGACAAGCTCAATGAAATTACAAAGAAATTTTCGTTATATAAATGAGAATGTCTTGTGGATAACCTGAAAGAAAATTCTTGCTTTTAAAATTGAGTCTGGTAATTTCGCCCGACTTGTTTACATTACAAAATGATTCACGAATAAATCAGAAAAAGGAAAAAAATTATGAGTGATATTGCAGACCGCGTAAAAAAGATCGTTGTCGAACATCTTGGCGCTGATGAAGCAAAAGTAACAGAAGAAGCCAGCTTTATCGATGATCTGGGTGCTGACTCACTGGATACGGTTGAGTTGGTCATGGCCTTCGAAGAAGAATTCAATGTTGAAATTCCTGACGATGCGGCTGAAAAAATTCAGACTGTTGGTGATGCTATTTCCTTCATCAATGAAAACGCTGCTGAATAAGACGAATTTACATGCATCCTGACATTTGCATCGCAAATTGTCAGGATCCAGAGACAAAATCACAAAATTATCCATTTGCTCCTGGATCCTGATCTCTTCCGTTGGTCGGATCAGGATGCAACATAAAGTGGGTTGATTTTCATTCATAATCACAAGTAAATTACAAAATCATGCGTCGCGTTGTCGTTACCGGACTTGGAATATTGTCTCCGCTGGGCCTGGGGGTCCAGTGGAACTGGGATCAAATCACAAACGGAAAAAGCGGTATCAGAAAAATCGAACGTTTCGATGTGTCTGATATTGCTTCGCAGATAGCCGGGCAAATTCCAACAACAGACAGTGAAACACCAGCCCCCGGTGAATATAATGCCAATCTTTATGTTGAGCCAAAGGAACAACGTAAGGTTGATATATTTATCACATATGGCCTGACAGCAGCCCAGGAAGCCATCAAAGATTCCGGCTGGGAAATCAAGACAGAAGAAGATGCCTGCCGCACCGGCTGCCTGATTGGTTCCGGCATTGGCGGACTGGATGAAATATATAAAACATCCCTGCTGATGGCAGAGCGGGGCCCCCGTCGCGTATCACCCTTCTTTGTTCCCGCCGCCCTGATTAATCTGGTCAGTGGACATGTCTCTATAAAATACGGCTATAAAGGCCCGAACCACTCGGTCGTGACGGCCTGTGCGACTGGAACGCATGCCATTGGTGATGCCGCCCGTTTGATCGCGCTGGATGATGCAGATGTTATGATTGCCGGCGGCGCGGAAGGCGCGGTATGCCGTTTGGGTGTTGCAGGATTTTCAGCTGCCCGCGCCCTTTCCACAGGCTATAATGATGACCCGGATCATGCCTCCCGCCCATGGGATCAAGGCAGAGACGGCTTTGTCATGGGGGAAGGCGCCGGAATGGTCATCCTCGAAGAATATGAACATGCCAAGGCCAGAGGCGCAAAAATTTATGGCGAAGTTATTGGCTACGGTCTTTCCGGTGATGCCCACCATATTACCTCCCCTGCAGAAGACGGGGACGGCGGCTTCCGCGCCATGAAAGCTGCGCTGAAACGGGCGCAACTAAATCCCGAAGATATCGATTATATTAACGCGCACGGCACGTCCACACCGCTTGGCGACGGCATTGAATTCGGTGCTGTCAAACGCCTGTTTGCGAACCATCTTGACACGGTCGCCATGTCGTCCACAAAATCAGCTATTGGCCATCTGCTAGGGGCTGCGGGAGCTGTTGAAGCAGTGTACTCTCTCAAAGCCATGGAAACAGGCATTCTGCCCCCAACCCTGAACCTTGAAAACCCGTCTGAAAACTGTCAGGGCATGAATCTGGTTCCAAAAACAGCGCAGGAAAAAGAAGTGAACATCGCCCTCTCAAACTCTTTCGGCTTCGGCGGAACGAACGCGTCACTTATCTTCAGGAAAGTTTAAATTCATCTTTTTCAGGACACAACATCCTGCTACTATCCTGCAATGAAATTCATAGGCACATTTCTTTCTATTTTTATTTTGCTCTCCGCGATTATAGCCGTTGTTGTGATTATCGGCCTGAAATCTCTGTCTGCACCGGGCCCTTTGGCAGAAGACAAAACTCTGATTATTGAGCAAGGCATGGGCGGCGGCCAAATTGCTGGCAAATTAAATCAGGAAAATGTGATTTCCTCCCCTTTTCTTTTCAAAGCCGCCATGAAAGTCATGGGGATCGGGACATTGAAAGCCGGGGAATATCGGTTTGACAAGGGCATTCCCATGATAGACGTGCTGGGCAAATTGGAAAATGGTCAGGTTGTCCAACGGCAAATCACGATTCCAGAAGGCCTGACAAGCCATGAAATTGTCCGTCTTTTGAAGAAGGCCGAATATCTGAAGGGGGAAATTGAAGCCGTTCCCCCGGAAGGATCATTGCTTCCCGAGACATATAGTTACAGCCTTGGCGATACACGCACAGACAAAATCAAGCTTATGCAGCAAAAAATGCATGAAGTCCTTGATGAACTCTGGGACAGCAGAGCGGCGAACCTTCCGGTTAAAAACAAGGAAGAGGCGATTATTCTGGCCTCGATTATTGAAAAAGAAACGGGAGTGCCTGAGGAACGCCGCCGCGTTGCCGGTGTTTTTGTCAATCGCCTGAATAAAAATATGCCCTTACAGACTGATCCGACGGTTATTTATGCGATCACAAAAGGAGATCATAAAAATGACGGCAAAGGCCCTCTGGGACGTCAACTTCTTAAGAAAGACCTGCAAATAGACTCCCCTTATAACACGTATAAATATCCGGGTCTGCCGCCCGGCCCGATTGCCAATCCTGGAAAAGACTCCATTGCCGCCGCCCTTAATCCCGAAGAACATGACTTTATCTACTTTGTTGCCGATGGAAAAGGCGGACATCTTTTTGCAAAAACCTTGCAGGAGCATAACTACAACGTTGCCAACTGGCGTAAAATCCGCGCAGAAAAAGAAAAGAAGGCAATCAGTCAAGACGTTATTGAGGAAGAGGTTAACGAGCCCCTGTTTGAATAATCCTGATATACTTGTCATCCTGAACTTGTTTCAGGATCTTTTCCTAAAAGGCTAAAGATTCCGGCCTTCGCCGGAATGACGAAGTAACAGGAATTGAGTATCACGAGTATAGAAACCTTATGCGCTTTTCTTGGACTTTAAAAACGGGGACATTTGTTGTTTTTCCCAGTTTGCATCGTTTTCTAAATCACCTGACGCAACATAAGGCAGGCGAATAGAAACCGTTGTGCCCTGATCCACATAAGACTCAATGTGAATATATCCGCCATGGAGTTCAACCAGTTCTTTGGTAATCGCCAGTCCCAGACCAGAGCCTTCATGACCTCTTTCATATTGATGACTGACCTGCTCAAACGGATGCATGACATAAGGCAGTTTATTGGCCGGAATCCCAATCCCCGTATCAATGACCCGTAACAGAACATAGTCCGTTCTCTCAAAGCATTGAACGGTCACACGTCCGCCGGATTTTGTAAATTTCACAGCATTTGAGAGCAGGTTTAGAAGAATCTGCGTAATGGCCCGCCGATCCGCCCGGATAGACGTCTCCTGATTTTGCATGGATATATTGACTGAAATACCGGAATCTTTACTGCGTCCAAAAATAATTTGCGTCACAGACTCTATAATCTCCGATAGTTTCAGCTCTTCCATATGAAGTTCATATTTTCCGGCCTCGATTTTGGACATATCCAGAATATCAGAAATCAAATCCAGTAAATGCTCGCCGCTTTTTTTGATCCCTTGCACATATCCCTTATATTTCTCATGGCCAAGTTCACCAAATAACTCACGTTCCATCATCTCGGAAAAGCCGATCACAGCATTCAGAGGTGTTCGCAATTCATGGCTCATATTCGCCAGAAACTGAGATTTCGCAGCATAGGCCTTTTCAGCGTCTTCCTTGGCGCGGCGTAATTCCTGCTCCCGCTCAACACGCTCAGTCACATCCTGAAGAATGCCATAAAGTTCCGTCACATCTCCATCATGATTTGTGGTCACCCGCCCCACACAATTCACATGCCGCACATCCCCGTCCGGGCGCAGAAGACGGAATTCCATATCATAGTCTTTTTGTTCCAGAATCGCCCGCTGGAAGCCCTGCATCAGCAAACCAATATCTGATCTGGGAACAAGCTTTTTAATTTTATCAATTGAAAGATCAAACGTATCCTTTGTGACACCAGCAATCCGATACAGTTCGTCCGACCAGATAATACGCTGATCGTCAATGTACCAATGCCAATGCCCCAGATGTGCAATTTCCTGGGTCAGGGACAATAGTGTCTCTGTATCCGGGGACTGACGGGTTTTTTTTGCTTTTGTATCCACTTCCATATAACTTCTTAACAAAATGTTAATGCTTTATACAAAAGAATGCATGAAATTGCAAAAAACTACAAATATACAATATTTTTAGAGAAAATTATTGGCTTCCGGCGGCACGATGAAGACGATCGTTGATCGCCACACCGATCCCTGTTTCAGGGACATTCATCACGGCGATCCCTTTAAATTCAGCATTGTCCAGTTCCCGTAAATATGCGAAGAGATTCGCGGCGGCTTCGTGTAAATCACCACTTTCACTTAGATTTCTGACTTTCGATTCGGGTAGATCAGAGGCCGCACCGCCGGAACGAATACCCATGAATTTTGTTGATCCGAATGCCAGAAGCGCTTCCCCTTCCTCCAGATCAATGGCATTTAATCGTACAGGGATAGAGGGAGCATAGTGTTTGAGGGTTTGTCCCGGTGATTTCGGAGTTTGCGTGACGTCATTCGAATAAAGGACATTTGGAAGAATCGTCTCCAGTTGCTCTTTTGTGACCGCCCCACTCCGCAAAATGACAGGCTGCTCAACCGATAAATCGAGAACCGTTGATTCCAGACCAACGTGACACTTGCCCGCGGCCAGAATCAGATCCACCGCATCACCTAAACTTTCCAGAACGTGAGCAGGCGTTGTGGGAGATGGCTCCCCGGATTTATTAGCGGAAGGCGCCGCCACAGGTATTTCAGCACGGCGCAGCAAATCCTGTGCAACGGGATGGGACGGAATACGAACAGCGATCGTCTCCAGACCTGCCGTACATAGCTCAGAAACAGGAGAGTCTTTTTTGCGTGGCAGAATCAGCGTCAGCGGCCCCGGCCAGAATTTCTTTGCAACACTTATCGCCCGGTCATCAAAGGCGGCAAGTTCTTTTGCCATCTCCAGATCCGCGACATGAATAATCAACGGATTAAATGCCGGGCGCTCTTTCGCCTCGAAAATACGCGCCACAGCCTTTCCATCTAACGCATTCGCCCCAAGACCGTAAACCGTCTCGGTCGGGAAAGCCACAAGCTCTCCCTTCCCCAGACGTTCCGCCGCATCAACAATGGCATTTAAAGAAGATTCCTTAATCAGCATGGTTGCTATCTTAGAAAAATATTTGATGGTTGTTAAGAGAATATGATATCCAATCTTATGTCTAAATGTGATGTCTATAAAAATATGGCTGCTGATTATGGTGCAATGGTGCCAGATCGCACCCTTAAACTGGCAGCCCTTCACAATACAGCCGCCGAACACTTAATTACCACTCACATTAATGCCCCTGGTAAAACGAACCTGACGTTTCTTGATCCGGCAGCAGGAAACGGCCTTGACGGCTTTACAATTGCCAACAGAGATAACGAGCGATTTGCTTCTATTGGCCATGTGATATTGGCGGACTTCTCACCTTCCATGGCCCAACAAATAGAAAATAACAGAACACGTATCACAGAAGCCGGCATCCAGCTTTGTGACACAACCATTCTTCAGGGGGGCATGGCAGATATTGTTACAACACACCCCCACCTTAGAGAAAATGTAGATGTCGCGCTGATTACCCATACGCTTGTGCAATCGCACGACTTTATTACGACATGGGATCAATACAGAGAATATGTCACAACATCACTATCCGGCATCCGGGAAACATTAAGCGGGCGGGATGGCCTTCTTGTCGTTGATTTCAGGGACTGGGAGAACCTTATCCCTCAACTTGAAGAAAAAAACAGACAGAATATCTTTTTATCAGATCACACAGAGACACAATATGCCATTCGCTATAAATGGGAACTGGCGAATGAAGTCGAAGCACTCCACACAGCCCGGATCACACTTCAACGCGATCCTGAGAAGAATGAAAACGGTGACGTTATTTTCACACAAGAGTCCGCCCCTGTTCAGTATGGTGGAATGACACGGCAGACAATGCTGGATATTTTTGCAGATGCTGGTCTCACCCCTGTCGGAGCCCCCATAGAAAGTCATCACTGCCTGGCGGATGATGAGCCTTATCTCACCTTTGCCTTGCAAGCATCCTGAAGTTAAAACCCCGCCTGTAAAAGCGGGGTTTCGTTTTTAAAACTCAGAATTTTTCTGCATATTTGCGGTTATAATCCTTCAGGCTTGGATCATCTCCGTAATAAGCATGTTTTGACATGTCCGGAGAGTATTTTGATGCCTCCGTCGTCCGCCCCAAGGCCTCCGCCATGGCGCGCATATGATGCGGCGCGCCGCCACAACAGGTTCCGAGATAACGTACACCCATCGCAAAAGCCTTCTCTGCAAAATCGGCAAATTCAAAGCGTGTGCATGTAAATGAATCAAGCGCGACCGGGAAGCTGTTCCCCGGAACCGGCAAGCGATCAGGACAACATAGATGCTCGTCTTTCATATGGCCGAAGCTGGGCTGTTCCGGCGTTGTACGGTATCCTACAGGGAATCCTGCGACGCGGCCATTTGTGACCACTTTGCAAACTTCCTCAAGAACAGGCAACATAGTGGCCGGGCCAAGCATGCAATTCATTCCGACAACATCCGTTCCATAATCAAGGAGTTCTTGACAGGCCTCCCCTATGCCCCCCTCGTAATCCCGTAAATGCTTGCCGTCATGACTAACCAGCCCCTGAACAAGAGGAATGCCCGCTTGCTGACACACATCAGACGCAATCTTTGCCTCACCGATATGAGACATTGTCTCTGATACGATTAAATCAACATTTGATTCTGCAATCCATCCAACCTGCTCTTCGAAAATAGCCCGGACTTCCTTTTCCGAGTCTGCATTGCCCGGCTCATAAATATTCGTATTACAGATATTTCCCGCCACCAGTTTATCCGGGAATTCATCTCTAACCTTATGGGCAATTTCCAAGGCTTTACGGTTGAGAGGCTCCAGCAAATCTTCTTTGCCGATCAGGCGCATCTTCTCGCGGTGGCCATAATACGTAAATGCGAGCAGGACATCCGCGCCACATCTGGCAAATTCACGTGTTAGTTGCTCAACAACCTCGGGATGTTCCAGCACCACTTCGGGCACAAACCCTCCCGCCTGTAAATAACCACGGCGCTCCATTTCAAACAGATATCCGCTGGCATGCAGCACGGCCTCACCACTATCAATTCTTTCTAAAAGACCTTTTCTCATCTCTTTATTATTTCCTTTCATCGGTTAAGGGAGTAACACAATAGCACAGTTTCACGACCAAACAACAATATGAAAGTCACCCGAACGGTACATATTCCCCTCCTGTCAGAGGGTGTTCAACCCCCGTTGTTTTTGGAAAACTGATTGGCAGGTTGAGCAAACTACGCACAGCAAGATAGGCGAAGCATTCCGCCTCAATCGCGTCCCCGTTCCATCCCAGATCATCTATGGATTTTATATGGATGCTTTGTTGCAGCAGTTCCATCAGCGCCTTGTTATGACGTCCGCCACCACAGGCATACCAGATATCCGGTTTTTCCGGCATATGCTCCAATGATGTCAGGATTGTCTGCGCCGTGAAATGCAGCAGAGTTGCAGCGCCATCATTCGTGATCTGCATTTTTGTTAAATCACTTATAATCCCTCCCAAATCCGCAATATCCCATTCATTCCGGTCGAGAGACTTTGGCGGCAGACGTTTAAAATAGGGATGCGCCAGCCACGCTTCCAATAATTCAAAAATCGGATTTCCCGCCGCAGCATATTGCCCGTCCGGGTCATAGCGCTCGCCCGTCCGTTTTTGAATCCAGTCATCCATCAAGGCGTTGCCCGGCCCTGTATCAAAGGCAAGGATATCGTCACCCCCCTCGCCAATCCATGTGACATTCGAGACGCCGCCGATATTCAAAATCACAAAAGGTGGTTTAATCCCGGCAGTTTTCGCCAGAGCGCGGTGATAGACAGGGGCAAGCGGCGCGCCTTCCCCCCCGGCCTGCACATCCTTGCTACGAAAATCATAAACCACATCAATCCCGGTTTCTTTTGCAAGCGCTTCTCCATCCCCGATTTGCAGTGTCATCCCGTCCTGCGGCGCATGGTAAATCGTCTGGCCGTGAAACCCAATCACATCAATATCTTCGGATTTTAAATTTTCCTGCGCCAGAAGCGCCTTAACAGTCTCTATATGCCGCTGCGTAATGATGTCTTCAGCCGCCAGAACCTCTGCAGCCGCTCTGTCTTTTTGACCAAAGACAGGTCTGATGCGTTTACGGTCTTCATCTGAATAGGATCTGTAAAAAAATGCCAACGGCTTCGCATAATCCCGCCCGTCAGTTTCAATCAGGGCAGCGTCCACCCCGTCCAGAGATGTTCCCGACATTAACCCAATTGCTTTATAGTTTTTTTCTATCATCTTCGTTATTGTCATCCTGAGCGCTAGCGAAGGATCTCCTGTGAACAATCACCATTATAGTTGTTCTGCTTAAGAATTAGACACATGCCCCGTTTCGTCATCACACGCTT
>CAKZKV010000276.1 GCA_937124505.1 uncultured Alphaproteobacteria bacterium | reverse complement strand
GGGGTTGCAGCCTGTCAAACAAATCATTCGTTTCCGCGCAAGGCTCAATCAGTTCGGGAACATTGCTGGTAATATTACGATAAGACCATTTTAATTGTGCGGCCAGCAATTCCGTTTTAAAGGCAATCGGGTCTTTCCCCAGTCGCTCTGCAAAGGGCATGAATCCAGTGATCGTGTCGTGATATTTTTCAAAGGCCTCTGCGCCGATCCGGCGCGCCTCTTCCTCCGTGAGCCCCGGAATTGTTTCCACTGCCCCGCGTGCGTTCGCAGCAAAAAAATTTTCTTCCAGCTCTTCTTTTGGAATGGTGTGATAGGAATACAAAACCCCGTCAAAATCCCAGATCACCGCCGCACGGTTTTTTATGTGCTCTATGGTCATAAACGCACCTCTATGTTATTATGCTGCAATACTTCTTTTGCCTCTTGAATTGTAAATTCCCCAAAGTGAAAAATGGATGCCGCCAAAACTGCCGACGCCTTGCCTTCTGTAATGCCATGCACCAGATGTTGTAGGCCACCGACCCCGCCGGAAGCAATCACCGGAATATCAACGCGCTCGGAAATGCTGCGCGTTAGACCCAGATCAAAACCGCTTTTTGTGCCGTCCCGATCCATGGATGTGACCAGCAGCTCCCCGGCCCCGTATTGCTGCATTTTCTCCGCCCACTCCAGCGCATCAATGCCCGTTTCCTTGCGCCCTCCGTGGGTATAGATCTCCCATTTATCCTCCCCTGTTTGCCGCGCATCAATGGCAATCACGATGCATTGTGCGCCGCATTTATCAGAAGCCTCCCGCACAAAATCAGGGTTTCGCACGGCAGCGGAATTAATCGACACCTTGTCCGCCCCGGCATTCAAAAGATTGCGAATATCTGCGAGCGTACTGACCCCGCCGCCAACCGTTACGGGCATAAACACTTCGGAGACAGTGCGCTCCACCACATCCAGAATCGTGGCCCGTTCCTCATGCGTGGCGGTGATATCCAGAAAACAGAGTTCGTCTGCGCCTTGCTCCTGATAAAGTTTGGCCTGCTCCACCGGGTCGCCGGCATCAATCAAATCGACAAAGTTCACACCTTTAACAACACGGCCACCGGCCACATCCAGACAGGGAATAATACGCGTTTTCAACATTACAGATTAATCAGCTCCGAAATATTCAGCCGTTTTTCATAGAGCGACCGTCCGATAATCAACCCCTGCACCCCATATTCTTCGAGTTTTTGGACCTCTCTCACATGCTTCATGCGTCCCACACCACCGGACGCAATCACCGGAATATCCACTTTTTCCGCCAGGTCTTTGGTCAACGCGATATTCGGCCCATCTTCCGTGCCGTCACGCTCAATATCCGTATAGATAATGGCCGCCGCCCCCGCATCTTCAAAACGTTGCGCAATATCGAAAATCGTGGTTTCAGACTCTTCAATCCAGCCCTCAACCGCCACGCGGTCTGCCCGTGCATCCAGCCCCAGAAGAATTTGCCCCGGAAAGGCCGCACAGGCCTCCCGAACGATCCCGGGATTTTTCACGGCAACCGTCCCTAAAATCACACGGCTGACCCCGGCATGCAGCCAGTCCTCAATATGCCCCATATTCCTGAGGCCACCGCCCAGTTGAACAGGGACATCCACCGCGTCCAGAATACTTTTCACCGCATCGCGGTTAACAGGAACGCCGTCAACAGCGCCATTCAAATCAACAATGTGAAGGTGTCGGAATCCGTCGTTTTGAAACTCCGCCGCCTGAAACGCCGGGTCCGCGTTATAAACGGTCGCATCGTTCATGTCGCCCTTATACAAACGCACACACTTTCCGTCCTTCAAATCAATCGCAGGATAGATAATCATAAAGGCTTTATAGCACGGCCTTTTTTACTCTTGAAGAACTTTATAATAATGACGTCCAGATACTGGTTTTCCATCAATTTCTGCATAATAGGGATGAACGCCAACCAGCTTGTATCCGGCCTTTTCATAGAAGCGAACCGCCGCTTCCTGCGTTTCCCGCACGCCGAGGTTCATGACTTTATATCCCATCTCCCGGGCGGTTTCTTCCACTTTTTTCAGCAACTTGGCGGAAATACCCTGCCCCCGTGCCCATGGAACGGTAAAGTTGGTCGTCAACTTGACGGCATGTGCCTGCGCTTCATTGTTTTTGGGCGGCAAAATCAATTGCGCGGTCGCGCAAATAACCCCGTCCAGACGGCCCACAAAAAGCAGCCGTTGCGGAATCGTGACAACGCCCTGCCAGTAACGTTCCAGAATCTCGCGGGAGGGCAGATTAACCCATCCGAAACCACCGCCGCTTTTAATCGCGGCGTCCGTCGCATCGCAAAGATCGTTCAGATCGTTGTTGGTCAGCGCGGTCACCAGTTCCACGCTTTCAACTGTCTTCAGTTTTTCTATGGCATTTTGATCCATGATGAAGTCCTGATTTTTCTAAAAAGCCTGAGCAGCATTAAGGAGCCCAGCTCATAAAGCTTTTGATAAGTTGCAATCCGGCATTCTGGCTTTTTTCGGGATGGAACTGCGTTCCCAACAGGTTGTCTCGTGCAATCATGGCCGTCACATCCTGTCCATATTCTGCATGCGCCAGTAAATGCCCCTTCTCTTTACATTTAAACATAAAAGAGTGAACAAAATAAAAATGTTTGTCGTGAATAGCGGCACTTTTTATGCTGCGCAGCAAGATATGATCCGGCTGGTCGAGGATTAAATCGTTCCATCCCATGTGCGGAATTTTCATGTCGGGCGCTGTTTTTTGAAGGGGGACGACCTCCCCCGGAATCCAGCCAAGGCCCCGGTGATCCCCATGTTCCAGCCCCCGATCTGCCAGCAGTTGCATACCAACGCAAATTCCGAAAAACGGAACTTTCTCTTCCATGACACGGCGGTACAACACATCAATCAGGTTAGGGACTGCCCTCAGGTTTTTCATGCAATCCGCAAACGCACCCTGCCCCGGCAAAACGATCTTGTCCGCAGACATTAATCCCGATGCTGTGTTCTCAATCACAACGTCATAATCCAGCCCCTCCATATTACTGACATGTTCAAAGGCTTTTGCCGCTGAAAAGAGATTGCCGGAGCCGTAATCAATAATCGCAATTGTTTTAGACATAGAGTTCTTTTATAAGGAAATGGCTATGCACATCAATTACTTTATATGGAATGATATAGATGCGGCGAAAAAGGAGACTCTCCTGCGCCGCTCCGGTTCTGATATTTCGAATATCATGGAGCAAATCCGCCCAATCCTCTCTGACGTCCGCTTTAACGGGGATGCGGGCCTTCTGGCATACACCCAGAAGCACGACAAGGTAGAAATGAACCCTCACCAGATAAAAGTCACAAACGCGGAATTTGAAGCGGCGTCCAAAGAACTGGACAATGACGTCAAGGAAGCAATCAGGGCTTGCGCCGCAAATGTCAGAAAATTCCATGAGGAACAACTCCGCCGTGTTGAAAAAGAGTGGCTGTATGAAGTCCGGCCCGGAGTCTATGCCGGGGAAAAGGTCACGCCGATTGACTCCGTCGGCCTGTATGCTCCGGGCGGCAAAAATTCTTTCCCATCCAGCGTTTATATGCTCGCCATTCCGGCGGCTCTGGCAGGCGTGAAAACGATTGCTGTTGTGACACCGCCGCGCCGGGACGGCTCCGCCGATGCTGCCGCCCTCTATGCCGCGGAGGTTTCAGGCGTGAAAAACGTCTATAAGGCCGGTGGCGCACAAGCCATTGCCGCCCTGGCCTATGGAACGGAAACGATTCCAAAAGTGGCCAAAGTCCTCGGCCCCTGTAGCCCCTATGGCGCGGCAGCGAAAATGATGCTCTCCCACATCATCGACCCTGGCATGATGGCCGGGCCCAGTGAATCCATTATCCTGTGCGACGAAACCGCCGATCCGCATAATACGGTTCTTGATTTACTCAATGAAATGGAACACGGCCCGGACTCCGCGGCCCTGCTGGTCACACACTGCAAGGATCTTGCGGATTTTGTCTTCGAGCAACTTCCGCATATGGTTCGCAGCCTGCCCAAACCGCAAAGTGATTACTGCCAGAATGTCCTGGAAAATTACGGCGGCGTCATCCTGACCGAAAGTCTGGAGCAATCCATTGAGGTCTGTAACCTGATGGCGACGGAACACCTGCTGATCAAGACCAAAGACCCGGAAGACACCGCCAGACATATCCAGAATGCCGGGGAAATCCTGCTGGGCGAGCATACTCCTTCAACGCTCGGAAATTACGGAATCGGCGTCAACCACGTCCTGCCGACTGGCGGCATGGCCCGGTCTTATTCCTGCACCTCAATATGGGACTTCCTGAAACGCACCAGTCTTGCCAAAACCACCGCAGAGGGTTTGGAAGCTTTAAAAGACCCGGTTGTCAAGCTGGCAGAGTATGAAGGCTTTCCCGCGCATGTGAATGCGGTTACCGAACGGAACTGAGATGGAGGATATTTTTCTCCTCAATAAAAAAGTCTCCCTCCTGCAACCTGATACGGGGTTCCGCACCTCTCAGGATGCCGTTCTGCTTGCCGCCGCCTGCCCTGCCAAAGGTTCGGAAACTGTTCTGGACATGGGATGCGGCGTGGGAGGGGCCTTGTTTTGCCTGCTCTGGAGAGAACAGGATTTAAACATGACCGGCATTGATATAGAACCGACATATCTTGATCTGGCGGCTCAGAATGCTGAAAAAAATCATCACAATGTGACATTTATCGAACAGGACGTGACGCAATATCGGGTCAATGAACCATCAAAAAGATACAATCACATTATTTGCAACCCTCCGTTCTTTTCAGCAGGCGACCACACCCCATCCCCCGAAAAAATCAGGGCGGGCGCAAGGGGATATACGCAAGAGGGTCAGTCTTTTGAAAGCTGGATCAAAAGCGCGCTTGATAACCTGAAATCAAAAGGCTCCTTCTGCCTCATTCATCAGGCCGACAAGCTGGATGAGATCCTGTTTCACTTAAGAAAACGCTTTGGCGCAACGGATATTATTCCTATATATAGCAAGCCGAACGAACCGGCAAAGCGGGTCATCCTCAGGTCATATAAGGACCGCTATTCCCCTTGCCGCCTTCTATCCCCGGTTTACATGCACCGGAAGGATGGATGTGCGACGGAGATGTCCAATCTTCTCTTGCGCGAGGGCATGTCTTTTGACAAAGTATTTGCAGGAACAGGAAAAAAAGCATGACGGCAGAAAATTCCAGAGATTTCCCGATATCATGGGAAGAAATTCACCGCGACTCAAAAGCGTTGGCATGGCGGCTGTCAGATACGCACCACTGGGAGGGCATTATTGCCATCACACGCGGCGGAATGGTTCCAGCCTGTATTATCGCCCGTGAACTGAATATCCGTCACATACAAACTCTCTGCATTGATACGTATGATCATAAAGAAAAAGGAGAGCCCCATATTATCAACGCCCCGGACATAGCGGATGGTGGGCGTGGCTGGATTCTTGTGGATGATCTGGCCGATACGGGTACAACCCTGAAAGTCGCCAGGAAACTCTACCCACATGCCCATTGTGCATGCGTCTATGGGAAACCTGCCGGGATTAATATGGTAGATACTTACATTACGGAAGTTTCCCAAAATACATGGATTCATTTCCCGTGGGACCTTTCTTTTCAATACAGCATCCCTATTGCCAATCAGAGACATGAAACCCAGAACAATTCCGGCTCATGAGACCGAACTACTTTGAATTGACCGGCCCTGACAAAAAAGTAATCCGGGGCATTCACCAGGATCCCTTCTGTCCGGGAAGCGATCCTCTTCATCCGGTCATCATGATTTTCTGCCACGGTTTTCCGAACAGTCACATGGGAGCCTATGGCAACCTCTTCCAGAAACTGCAAAATATCTGCGCACAGTTGGGCATTCCATCCATTAGGTTTGATTTTCGTGGATGCGGATCAAGCGATGGCTCCTCAGAAAATTTTACCATCCATTCAGCCATGCAGGACCTTGATACGGTTATGGAATGGCTGGATGGACATGGATTTTCCCGGATTATGCTCACGGCAGAAGGCCTGGGGGTCGTGCCTGCCCTCATCAGCCTCGGTGAACTGGCAGAAGCCGGAGCATTTTTCTGGCTTATTTTCCAGACACAGGACTTTGCCGTCAGCCAAATGGACGCAGAGCAACATAGAGAAAATTTTGAAAAAGGCGGCTACTTTGAAACACCACAAGGAAAAATCGGGATTCCTCTGGTGAAGGAATTATATGAGATGGATCTCGTGCCTGTCATGAATCAGGTCAAATTCCCCTGCCTCATCCAGCAAGGTGTTCAAGACGACATTGTTCCCGTTGAGTATCTGGATATGGCCTGCGCCCACTTCCGGAACCGACGGATTGAACTGACCACCTATCAGGACGGCACACACGGCTTGCCTCAAGAGAACCATCGAAAATACATGATGTTTCATTACGAACAATTCATTCAGAAATATATCTAACGTTTTTGACCAAAAAACGTTTTCAGTAACGTTGCACTTTCTTCTTCACAAATGCCACTCATAATCTCTATTTTCCTGTGATGACATGTCTTTGATTCAAAGAAGCGTACGCCACTCACAACCCCGCCACCCTTTTCATCCAGAGCCCCGATCACCAGCCTGCGGAGACGGGCAAAGGCAATTGCCGCCGCACACATGGTGCAGGGCTCCAACGTCACATAAAGGTCACACTCAGGAATGCGTTGTGCACCCAGTTTGTTACATGCCTCCCTGATCGCCAGAATTTCGGCATGGGCCGTCGGGTCATTGAGTTCCCGCGTGCGGTTGCCGTGCCGGGCGATGATTTTCCCCTCATGAACAATCACCGCGCCAATGGGAACCTCATCCCTGTCACGGGCCTGACGTGCCGCCTCCAGTGCAAGCCCCATAAACTCGACATCATTCATGGCTATGCTTCATTTATGATTTGTTTTTCTCATCAGACTTTTTAGATGTCTTTTTTGAGGGTGGTTTATCTTTTTCAAAGCTAAACCGTATCTCGCCTTTTTTGAAATCAACAAATACATCCCCGCCGTTTTTCAACTTGCCAAAGAGAATTTCCTCGGACAGGGGCCGTTTGATCTTTTCCGAGATAATCCGCGCCAGAGGCCGTGCGCCCATCGCCGGGTCATAGCCTTCTTTCGCCAGGTATGCCCGCGCTTCATCAGAAAGGGAGATCGTAATATTGCGTTCGGAAAGCTGCGCTTCCAGTTGCATGATAAATTTATCCACCACGCGCTCGACCGTCTCCTGTGACAGGGCATTGAACGGCACAATCGCATCCAGACGGTTGCGGAATTCCGGTGTAAACTGGCGGTTAATTTCCTCCAGATCACCCCCGGAACGGCTGTCCCCGCTGGAAAACCCGATTGGCGCACGGGAAAGCTGCACCGCCCCGGCATTGGTCGTCATGATCAAAATCACATTACGAAAATCAATGGTCTTGCCGTTATTGTCCGTCAGCTTGCCGTAATCCATGACCTGCAAAAGAATATTAAACAAATCCGGGTGCGCTTTCTCAATTTCGTCCAGCAAGAGAACACAATGCGGATGCTGGTCCACCTTGTCCGTCAAAAGCCCCCCCTGATCAAAACCGACATAGCCCGGCGGCGAGCCAATCAGACGTGATACGGAATGGCGCTCCATATATTCGGACATATCAAACCGCAGGAGTTCAACACCCAGAGTTTTAGAGAGCTGCCGCGCCACTTCCGTTTTTCCGACCCCGGTCGGGCCGGAGAATAAATAACACCCAATGGGTTTTTCAGGATCTCTAAGGCCTGCCCGCGCCATTTTAATCGCATCCGAGACCATTTCAATCGCCTTGTCCTGATCGAACACCAGCGTTTTGAGGTCACGTTCCAGCATTTTCAGGGATTCCTGATCGTCTTTATTCAGGGTCTTGGCCGGGATACGCGCAATCGCGGCGACCACGCCTTCAATATCCTTGGCACTGATCTGCTTCTTGCGCTTGGACGGCGGCAGGAGCATTTGCGCGGCGCCAACCTCATCAATAATATCAATGGCCTTATCCGGCAGCTTGCGGTCGCCAATATATTTCGCGGAGAGTTCCACCGCGGCTTTCAGGGCATCCAGCGTGTATTTGACCTGATGATGCTCCTCATAATAGGGTTTCAGGCCTTTTAGGATTTTAATCGTATCTTCGATACTCGGCTCATAAATATCAATCTTCTGGAAGCGACGCACCAGGGCGCGGTCTTTCTCAAAATGATTGCGGTATTCCTTATACGTGGTGGAGCCAATGCAGCGAATGGAGCCGTTTGACAAGGCAGGTTTCAGCAGGTTGGACGCATCCATCGCCCCGCCGGAGGTCGCCCCCGCCCCGATAATCGTATGAATTTCATCAATAAACAGGATGGAATGCTCAATCATCTGAATGGCCTTGATCACGGCTTTCAGACGCTCCTCAAAATCACCGCGGTAACGGGTTCCCGCCAGAAGCGCCCCCATATCCAGCGCATAGATTGTGGCCTCTAATAAAACATCCGGCACGTCCCCTTCCAGAATTTTTTTGGCCAGGCCCTCGGCAATGGCGGTTTTCCCAACCCCCGGATCGCCCACATAAAGCGGGTTGTTTTTGGAGCGGCGGCAGAGAATCTGGATCGTACGGCTGACTTCCGCTTCCCGGCCAATCAGCGGATCAATCTTGCCGTCCCGCGCTTTCTCATTCAAATTCACACAATAGGCCTTTAGCGCGTCCTGCCCGGTTTTATTCTGCACGCCCTCTTCTTCCTCGGCACCTTTGGGGGTGGTGGGGCTGCCCTCATGATCGGCATTTGGAATTTTGGCAATCCCGTGCGTGATATAGTTCACCGCATCATAGCGGGTCATGTCCTGTTCCTGCAGGAAATAAACCGCATAACTCTCCCGCTCGGAAAACAGCGCCACCAGCACATTGGCCGCGGTCACTTCCTCCCGCCCGGCGGATTGCACATGAATGGCCGCCCGTTGCAAGACCCGCTGAAACGCCGTGGTCGGCGCGGACTCTTCCATCTCCTGATTTTTCAGGTAATGAAGCTCGGAATCCAGATATTGAATCAACTGATCGCGCAGATCGGGAATGGAAATCCCGCAGGAGCGCAGCACCGCCATCGCGTCCTGATCCTCCGTCATGGCGAGCAGCAAATGCTCCAGCGTGGCAAATTCATGCCGGCGGTCATTCGCCAGAATCAGGGCTTTATTGAGGGTCTGTTCGAGGTTACGTGAGAGCATGGTAGTGAGACAGTGAAAGAGTTAAACAGTGATACAGCAAAAGATTAATTCCAGTTTTTTATAAGGCCGTTCAGCATTTTGGCAATCTCATGATATTCTTTTTCAAGCTTATCATATTCTTGTTGTGTAAGGTAATTCAAATCAACACGCCTATTCCTTCTCCATAATACACTGCAACGGCTGTTCGTTCTGGCGGGCAAAATCGAGTACCTGCGCCACCTTGGTTTCGGCGATTTCATGGGTGAAAATACCGCATATCCCCACGCCGCGGCGATGGACGTGGAGCATGATGTCGGTTGCTTCCTGCCGGTTTTTGGAAAAAAATTTCTCCAGCACAAGCACCACGAATTCCATAGGCGTATAATCATCATTCAGCAACAACACCTTATACAGGGACGGTTTTTCATTCCTGACGCGCGGCTTGAGCAGCAGCCCCGTCTGGGGCGGGTCTTCAGGCTCAGGATTCTGGTCATAAGGGTTTTCGTCGTTCATAAACTCCATGTCGTCCATTTTAACCGTTGGCGCGAAAAAGGGAAATGAAAAAAGGGCGCTGCCTGCGCCCCTTTCCATTTTACCATTCATAACCCAGCTTAAAAGAATAACTGGTATCTTCCTCCCGCACACCGGGCACGGGCGCGTTGTCCCAGTCAAAATCAACCTGTGCCGTCCCTGTCAGGTTTTTGGCCACCGGCACACGGATTCCCGTTTCACTTTCAAAAATAAAGGCATCCACCGGGTCAAACGGCGCATCAACTTCATGGTTGTGAAAAAGAGTCAAAGCATTGTCCCAGAAAGTCTGGTCATAGTTCAGCCCCCATGCCAGCGCGATATCTTCTTCCGTGTCACCATTTTGAAAATCCTCATGGATATAGTTTGATCCAAAACGGATTTTCAAATTCAGGTCTTCCTGCTCATAAAACTGGTAACCGGCAAACGCCCCGGTTTTGGAACGCAAATCAAGCTGCGCGATTTTGTCAATTTCGAAATCCTGACGAGCCCCGAGGAACCACTTTTCGCCCAGAAAACGGTTATACTCCCCGTAAAGCGACTGGTCATTCTCTGTCTCAACCCCCTCATCATTGGCAAAATTGGCATCTCCGCCCGTAATCCAGCGGTTTTTGGCGTTCCGCCCCGTGATTTCAAAATCCCCCGTCAGCGCCTTTTTCTGGTTATTTCCATCATCCAAAGAAGCCCCCAGATTAATCCGCCCCGCCCATTTATATTTTTTCGGGTCAGACGGGTCACCCGCCGCAGGCTCTTCTAAAGCAACAGAATCTGCGGCATCCGCAACTTCAGGAGGAATATTTTCCGCTTCAACGACGCGATTCTGCAACACCGCCCCCGAGTCACTTTGAATCGCCAAAATCTGCGCCAGAGGAATATTCATCTCAGCCCCGTAATGACTTTTTAATATGATAAATGACCCGTTCTGCGCCTGAGATGAAGATTGTACAATTTCTCCTGAAATACGATCCCCGTTTTTCAGGATCAACGTCTCGGCACACAGCGCTGTTGTCCCGCAGATCGCCAGCAAAACACCGCTCATGGAAAATATTCTTATTGTGTTCTTGATCATGCTGTCGTTAAAGCAAAAATCAGCGCAGAAGTCCAGTTTTCCGGAGAAAAATTAAGAAACCCAATCCTTTTCATCAAGTTCCCCGGCTTCCAGACGGGCCTTGATCTGCGGTTTCAGGATTTTATCAGCGAATTTTTCTGACCCGACAACGTGTTTAAACAGATCCGGGCGTTCCGGGCGGTAATGCACGTCATGCGTCACATCAAACACTGAGATCGCATGGTTCAATCTCCCCAGACGCTTCTCACCGTCATGTATTTTTTTCTTCTCGGTTTCATCATCCAGAAGGTCATAATGCAGCTTTCGTTTCATCATCCCAACGGAAAAAGCCAGTTGGATCCCTTCCAGAAAAGCGGCGGCAATACTGAGGCATTCAGAAATCTTCACTTCCTTGCCCCTGTGTTCTTTTGCCGTAAAATTAAATGTTGTCGTACTGCCCGCGCCCCTAAAAATCACGCCGCATCTCGCCTGTTTCGGTGAAATGCTGACCACCAGCGCAACATTGGTCTCATGCTTGATCGTTACGGGTTTTCCCGCATCCTGAAACGCTTTTTCTGCCAGTTGGAAAGATCTTTCATAATCGTCTTTTTGAACGGCATCAAATTTTTCTATAATATCAAAGAATGGGTAATGTTCTCCTTTTTGGAAAATACATTTCCCTTCGAAATACACCGCCGCCCAGCATTCCGGGTTATAAGATCTCTCAAAACCATC
>CAKZKV010000275.1 GCA_937124505.1 uncultured Alphaproteobacteria bacterium | reverse complement strand
AATCCACTCATACGCGATCACACGCGTATCCAGATTAAGGGCATGCAGACACAAAATTCTGGCAGATGGAATGATAGCCGGGAGCAATAAAAGAACCACGGCTGTTTTTTGAAGGATCTGCCCGGCCTTTGCCGTTGAGAAGACATCTGCGCAAACCTGATAACCATAGCCGGCCAGAAGACACAACAGAATGATAAGAGGCAACTCCCAACGCGCCCATTGTAGAGACAGACTGCTGATAAAAACCAGAAAACACAGAGAAAAAACCAGAATGGGAAGTATCTTGAAAAAAGTCTCTTTCGTTCGCAAGATTTTGATTAATCCAAGAAGTGCCGCGAAGATTGTCCCTGCACCGACAATTTGTAAAAGACCCGATCCTGAATAAAATACAAGATTGTCCCAAAAACCGTTTGACGTCGCACTTAAATGAGAGGAGCGTGCTTCGAATAAAACATCCTGCAACATTCCAGAGAAATTCAAAAACAAATAGGGGCCGAATACAAAAGCTACAAGAAGGCTGGTCAGGCCGCAGGCCATAACTTTCACCGCCATATCCTTGAATGATGATCCGGTCTGTCTAAAAGATAAAAAGCTTGAGACCAGAACCGCCACAAATCCAATGACAGAGGGGTATTTACTGACCACGGCGGCGCCAAAAGAAGCACCTGCACACAGATAAGACTTCCAGCTTCCACTTTTCTGTATCTCAAGGCAGGCATGGAACAGGAGGATCAAAAACAATATCATGGCCCCGTCCATACGGATGGTATGGGAAAACCAGACCAGTTGCGGAGCAAATGCAAAGCAGGCCGTTGCAAAATAAGCCGGATATTTATCCATCAATCTGTTGCTGAGTCTGAAAAACGCGATCACCGAAAGCATATAAATGCAGACACAGAGCAACCGCCCGATCAGAACGAAACCAGAAGGATCAGCAAGCAGAAACTCTCCCGGATTATTGATCCCAAATCCAAACATCAAAATCACAATATAAGGGATGTAAGCGGCGGCCATGAACGACATGATCGTGCTCGCCGGTGCGCCATACCATTGCGGATCACCAAAAGGCGGCCTTAAAATCTGATAAGCCCCTTCTACAAAGATCATTTCGTCAGGATCAAGCAATTGCGGCAAACCGTAAAACGCGGCACAGCATTGTAATAAGAATAAAAATCCTAAAAATATATAGACTATTTTCATGTCTTGTTTTTCTTATCTTCAAACCCGGTTTTTTCCTGAATAATGTAGAGGGGGCGGTTGCGCACCTCTTCGGCAATGCGGCCAATATATTCACCCAAAATTCCAAGAGAAATAAAATTGAACGACCCGAAAATCAGGATCATGACCATCAGGGACGCATAACCGGGGATTTCAACACCAAATATCAATGTTTTAACAACAATAAAGACGGCATAAATCAGGGTAAAAATACTGAGCAAAATACCGATATACGTCCACATTCTCAGCGGAAATGTCGTGGAGCCTGTAATTCCATCCAGCGCAAAATTCCAAAGCTTCAGGTAGTTGAACTTGGATTCCCCGGCGGCGCGCTCCGGGCGGACATATTCAACCGTCGCCTGTTTATAGCCGACCCACGAAAACAGCAGCTTCATGAAGCGGTTACGCTCTGTAAACTTGTTGATTTCATCAACGGCAACCCTGTCCAGAAGGCGGAAATCCCCGACATTCTCCGGAATCGGGTCTTTGGCGATAAAGTTATAAACCTTGTAAAACGCGGACGCGGTCAGGCGTTTGATAAAGCTGTCCGTATCACGGTTG
>CAKZKV010000274.1 GCA_937124505.1 uncultured Alphaproteobacteria bacterium | reverse complement strand
CGTTATCGGCCTGCCCGCCGAAGAGGCGGTTTGCGTGTCCGGCAAAAGCGGCATCGGCATCGAAGATTTATTAGAGGCGATTGTCACAAAGCTGCCCCCGCCCCACGAAGGCGATGGCGACAAGCCTCTCAAGGCCCTGCTGGTTGATTCATGGTATGATGCTTATCTCGGCGTGGTCATCCTCGTCCGTGTGATCGACGGCTATCTGAAAAAAGGCCAGCGCATCCAGTTCCTGAACACCCGCGCCGTGCGCGATATCGACCGCGTCGGATTCTTCTCTCCCAAGCCGGTTTTGATCGATGCGCTCGGCCCCGGCGAGATGGGCTTTATCACCGCCTCTATCAAGGACATCTCCGAAACGCAGGTTGGCGACACGATCACGACAGAGAAAAACCAGTGCGCCGAACGCCTGCCAGGCTTCAAGCCCTCCGTACCGATGGTGTTCTGCTCCCTCTTCCCGGCGGACGCCGGACAGTTCGAAGATTTGCGAGAGGCACTCGGCAAGCTGAAACTCAACGATGCCTCTTTGCATTTCGAGCCGGAACAATCACAGGCGCTGGGCCTTGGCTTCCGCTGCGGCTTTTTGGGCCTGCTTCATATGGAGATTATTCAGGAACGGCTGGAACGCGAGTTCGACCTCGACCTCATCCCCACCGCGCCGAGCGTGGTCTATCACATCTACAAGACCGACGGCACAATGATGGAACTGTACAACCCCGTGGACATGCCGGAAGTCACCTATATCGACCATATAGAGGAACCGTGGATCAAGGCGACGATCATGGTCCCGGACGACTATCTCGGCAGCATCATCACCCTGTGTCAGGAACGCCGCGGTGAGCAGATCAACCTCACCTATGCCGGGGGGCGCGCCATGGTGGAATATTACCTGCCCCTGAACGAAATCGTCTTTGATTTCTACGACCGGCTGAAATCCATCTCCAAGGGCTATGCGAGTTTTGATTACGAGATTCACGGCTACCGCACGTCCGACCTTGTGAAGCTGAACATCAAGGTCAACGGGGAAGACGTGGACGCGCTGGCCATGATTGTCTGGCGGCAAAACGCCGAAGGCCGGGGCCGTCAGCTTTGCGAACGCCTGAAAGAGCTGATCCCGCGCCAGATGTTCAAGATCGCCATTCAGGCCGCAATAGGCGGCAAGATCATCGCTGCGGAGCATTTATCCGCGCTGCGTAAGGACGTTACAGCCAAATGTTACGGCGGTGACGTAACGAGAAAGCGCAAGCTGTTGGAAAAACAGAAAAAAGGCAAGGCGAAGATGCGCCAGTACGGGAACGTCGATATCCCCCAATCCGCGTTCATCAACGCCCTAAAAATGGGGGATGATGGGTGATGGAATTTATTAGAGACTGATTAATGACGGATGATAATTACAAAAATATTGAAACATTACTCAAGATTTTTACCTTTGATAAAAAGAAGGACTTAAAAAAATACTGCAGGAAAATTGTCATTCATAACCGAGCTTTCGCAGATATAATAGTCGCAAGCAAGTTAGGGAAATTACCTTTTTTACATGAATCTTATTTTGGAGATTTCATGCCAGAAGAACTCATTCTTACTGATGCCGATCACAAAGCAATATCTTCAAATGGAGTAGGCAAGTTAAAACCAAACGCAAAAAAAGCTGTAAATAAAATTTCTCAGTCGTTTGAAAAACGCAAACATTCATGCGGACATCTATTTTTAGCGTATGATTTAAGAGAATGGCATTTTTTTTTATTTTAATCAGAGAGACACTTCTGAAAATAATAATCATTGGAAGCATGGTAGCCACATACACTATATAAACTGGCTATGGAGCAATCTCGATATTGAAAAAGTTATATCTGAATTTATTTCAAATAAAAAATGTCCACCTCCTAGTGGCGGCCTTCATATTCGATTTCAAGCCTAAGCAATCCGGCCTTTATATTATCTATGATGTCATTCCTGCAAAAGCAGGGGCCAGCATGACAAGTCATTGTTTTATTTCCGTCATTGCGAGCCGCTGAAAGCGGCGCGGCAATCCAGAAATTTTTATTTCTGGCACTGGATTGCTTCGTCGTCTTTGCCTCCTCGCAATGACAAATACCCTATTCCTATCCAGATCACCTTTAGATTCCGGCTTTCGCCGGAATGACGATTGCTGGTTTTTTGTTTGTTTCAGCAAAATTGACAGCATTGGTGCGTATATATAGATAAAGTTTCTTGAAATCCTTATCACATCGTCATTACACGGCTTGTCCGTGTAATCTATGGATTGCACGCATAAAGCGTGCAATGACGCGAGGTTGACGAAGGTTGATCTATACTTACGCACCAATGTCAAATTGACGGGGGGTAAGTTAAACACGTTTAGCACTTGCCTTATTAGGAATATATACCTATAATAGTTCTTTTTGAATTCAACAAAAAGGACACCCCCGCCATGACCAAACGAAAACAAACCAAAGGCTGGACGGAAGAGCGCCGGAAAGCGCAGGCCGAGCGGTGCCGCGCCAATAAGCCGTGGAAAAACGCAACCGGCCCGAAGACCAAAGAAGGCAAGGCGCGCGCCTCCCTGAATGCCTTTAAACATGGCAACCGCTGCCGGGTTTATGACCGCCTGCGGTATGCGCTCCGGCTGAACCGGGAGTTCCTGCGTATTGCGTCCGGGGCACTGGCGGAGATGGACGCCAACGAACTGAACCACATCTCCAAAAAAGGCAGTAAAATCAAACAGGCCGCCCACGCTTCCCGCCAAAATCCCCCAACGAAGTGAAGCGCCCCTAGACCCGCAGGCAAAAAAGTAGATAGTTCTCCCTATGGACGTTCTTTACAAACTCCTCGACCATAAAGCTTACCTCCTGATGGGGATTGGCGGTGTGCTGGTGCTGGCGGGCCTCCTCTTCTCCACCCTGCAACATGGAGAGACGGAGCAAAAGGCCAAAAATCCAAGCGGCTGGATTGAAACAACGGGAATCATCCTTGATCTCAGCACCTACAAAAACAGCCTGCCGATGAAGCAGCAGGACTTTTTCAGCTACAAAATCGGCTATGCGATTGATAACAAGCCCGTGACATCCATCCGGCGCGGCGTGCCCGGCCCGGCTCCGTTCAAAACTGGTGACGAACTGCCCGTTCTGGTCGATCCTGCAAATCTGCAAGCGCATTATTTCTCCGCCATTCCTCGTCAAAACACACAAAAACCCGTAAAACCCACTGGTCATTTCGTGCTCTATGGTCTTGGCATGCTCTGCCTGCTGGCGGGTGGTTTTTTCTTTTTGCGTGATACATACCACTACCGCCTGCCGTGATGATCTGTGACTCTGCGCTCGTGATCCCCTTGCTTTTTACGGCAAGAAGATGCATATAAAAAGATGAGGTAACCGCACGGAAAACACATGGCCAAGAGAAATCAGGATTACATCTTTATCATTATCGGCATATTTTCTGTTGTGCTGCTATTCAGTACAATTGAACTGGTGATGAAAAAACCGCATCCGCCGGGCGAGCAGCACTCCATTATTCAGATGCAAAGCGGTAATAACACGCATATCAGCCTCGATCAAAATATCCAGCTTGATTTTCCGGCCGGCACCACGTCTGATGACGTCATCACGTCCTTTAAGGAAAAAGGGTTTAATGTGACATCTAACGTTCTGAAGACCAAACATACGGCAACACTGGACCAAACGAACGGAAATTGCGAAACGCACTACAAAATCACCTGGACAACCGCAAAAGACGGCAGCGTCCAGAACCTCCAGACCCATACAATGAATACCTGTCCGTAAATTCAGTGAATGGCCTTGTCATTTGACTGAAACAGGATTAAGGTTTGAGAACAATTCTCAATTACCCCGAGAGGAGTTCGCCATGTCCCGTTCATTTTCGCTTTCCCGCATTGTCTGCGTGTTCACATTACTCATGACACTTGCCGTGCCTGCCGCCGCTGCAGATTTCGGCGATGCACCGGACGGACAACCGACAGGCTATCCCGGACTTTTTGCACAAGACGGACAGTTCCCCACTCTGGCAGCCTCTAACGGCATTCAGTTTACCGATCTAACGCAGGCCACACTTGGCCCAGCAGTTACAGATGAAACCGATGCACTCATTACAAACGGCGACAGCGATGACGGTATCGTGAACTTTATCGTCCTGCCGATTTCCATTCCCGCCCCGGCGATCATGACAGTCAACATTAACGGCCCGGCGACCAGCAATGGCGGACGCTTCTGGGTCAACGTCCTGATCGATATGAATATGAACGGCGAATGGGACGGTGTTATCGGCCCCGGCATTAATGAATGGGCGGTGAAGGACTTCCCCGTAATTGTCGCGCCGGGCGTTAGTCAAGACATTGCCCTGCCGCCCTTTATTTTTGCAAACGG
>CAKZKV010000273.1 GCA_937124505.1 uncultured Alphaproteobacteria bacterium | reverse complement strand
TTATTTCATACGGCCATATGGGCCAATCAGAATGACAACCGCTATGCAGATGGCCTTTTGGGATATGAAGGGATTGTTTATGATGATATTTTCTCCCTGCTTTGGGACAGTCCGACAGCGCGTTTCCTGATAAAATTTGCAGCGTCAAAAAACTGGCGTGTGACAATTGAGCCGCTGGATGATGCAGCATATGATCTGGATGACGAACAAAAAATCCTGGTTTTGAATAACTATAATCTGAAATTGCCGACCTTTGAAAAAAACGGCTATTTCCGCCACGCTCTGGTTTTGGCACTGGTCAAGGGATTGCGGGACATCTGGCATATTGAATCCCGTCAGCCATATGAACACGGGTTAACTCTGGAATCGGTTCTGCTTCTGGAGCGTATTCGCGCAGCAGATTGTGACGTGATTGCCTTGCTGACCGCATGGGAACTGCGCGGTGAAGGCATACCGGAAATCTGGCGGCATATTCTGGGAGCGCCGGAAGGAGACATGGCCATGCGCTTTACCTGCGCCGTGGAGCAGCAGCCGGGCCGCCTGTTCAATGGCACGGCCCTGATCGAAGCCTTTTACGGATGGTTCAATAATGAATCTTGTGTGTCCGCCTGCGACCAGCAAACGCTGGATATGATTGACATGAATCTGGATATGGCCCGTCAGACAAAGTTATACGGCAAGAAAAAACCATCCACGGAGTTTGTTGAAAAACTGTCATACCTGCCGGACAAAAGCTGCTATCTGAAAAACTACGGGTATGAAATTATAAATAACGCCCAGTTTACAGGGCTGAGAGACGACGTAAGCCGGACGTATTATTCGCAGATTAAACGTGAACTGGAAACTGTTACAATCGGTGCGGTGGCGTTCCGTGATCCCAAACTTGCTGCAAAAATTTTCCCGGAAGAATTAGCCTGAATTGACGAAGGAAATCTTCACGTCCCCATAGGTTTTTTCATCTCCCATATGCAGGTTCAGCTCTTTTTCGCATTCCAGAACGCAAAGGGCATCAGGCACGAGCCAGTCCTTTTCTTTCAAAAGACCAAGCGATGATAATAACAGGTTTTTGCGGTAGGGCGGATCAAGAAACGCTAAATTTGCTGCGGGAATATCCGCAGGTTTTTCAGGCAGTTTCAGTAAATCTTTTTGCATGATTTTTGAGCGGTTTTCCAGACCTAATGCTGCAACATTTTTTCTGCAAAAAGACGTGTCTTTATCAATGAATGTGCAAAACCGCGCGCCGCGGGACAAAGCCTCCAGCCCGTAACTTCCCGTCCCGCAAAATCCGTCCAGAACATGAATGCCGTCCAAATCAATGCGGCTAAGAAGGCTGTTAAAAACCGCCTGCCGCACTTTATCGGTTGCGGGCCTTACATCGTGGCCTTTGGGTGATTCCAGAATTCTGCCGCGAAAGGTTCCCCCGGTCATCCTCATGTGGAAAACACCTTGTCCGGCAGGCTGCTGGTAAGTTGCTTTTCCGGAACTTCCACAACCGCTCCTTTTGCCAGCTTACCAAGGCGGAACGGGCCGTAAGATGTGCGGATCAAGCGATTCACTTTCACATCCACCGCGTCCATTACTTTGCGGATTTCCCGGTTTTTGCCTTCCTGCAGGGAGACGGTCAGCCAGCGATTATCTCCGCTTTCTGCGTCAAAATCGACCTTGATCGGCCCATATTGCACGCCGTCAATTTTCAGTCCTTTTGCCAGTTTTTTGGTCTTGTCTTCCGTCCACTCTCCGAAAACCCGCACACGGTAAGAGCGCACCCATCCCGTTTTCGGCAGTTCCATAAAGCGGGACAATTCGCCGTCATTGGTCAAAAGCAGGAGCCCTTCGGTGGTCAGGTCGAGCCGACCCACGCTGATGAGGCGCGGCAAATCAGGGTAGCGCTCTCTCAGGTAATCAAAAACCGTCAGGCGGCCTTTTTCATCCCTGTGAGAGGTCACAAGGTCGTTTGGTTTGTGAAACAGAAACAGTCTGGTTTTTTCTTTCCCACCGACGGGTTTTCCGTCCACACGAATGTCTTCGCTGCCATCTACCAGTGTGGCGGGGGTTTCCAGTACCTTGCCGTTTAATTTCACGCGTCCCTCGGCAATCATGGATTCAACGCCGCGCCGCGAGGCAACGCCCGCACGGGCAAGATATTTGGCAATTCGTTCTTTTTCGTTTGTCATGAGTTTACTTGTATATCAAACTATGAAGTTGTGGAAACCTTCTTCCCATTTTTTCGGGATACTGTTAAATAGAATGTAGCATGTTTAAAAAA
>CAKZKV010000272.1 GCA_937124505.1 uncultured Alphaproteobacteria bacterium | reverse complement strand
CTATCGGTCAGACGGTTAACTCGGGCATATACGGATGGGATTCAAACAACTGGGTCATGCGTAATTTGACCTTTGAAGGGGCCGGAGGTGAAGCAAATCAGTACAGCTCCGTCAGCTGGAAAGACAGCACCAGCCTGATTTTTGAAAATAATGACGTTTCGGATACATATGGAGATGGCATGTTTCTGAACCAGGTCAATGACGTGCTGATCAGGAATAATTTCTTTTGCGGCGTCACCGGATCGGCAGGCGATAATGTGCAGGTCATTGGCAACAACATTGTTGTGGAAAATAATGTCATGCTGATTGAGGACGGCAATGACACGACCAAGGGCAACATGGTTTTGCACGGCGACCAAATCTATATTGCAGATAATTATCTGGAAGGCGGCAGCTACGGGGTCAGCCTATCTGGAAATCAGATCGCGGTAGAGGGCAATACGATCCGCAATCACGATACCTATTCCTGGTCTATGGGGATCGGCATCAATGATGCGCATGCGGGTGACCAGATTCAGGGACTGGTAATTCAGGACAATGCCATGGCCGGTGCGCCCAATGGTATTTCGTTTTACGGAGCAGCTGAAACGTATTTCAGTTCTGACATCCTGAGCGTCACAGACATGACCATCCGGGAAAATTATTTTTATGACTGGTATGACAAGGCCGTAAAATTTACAAATACGGATGTCAGCGGGGACTATGTGAACAACACCTATTATCAGCTCTATGACGAATACTGGAGCAATTCCTATGCGAACAGCACATATGATGCCCTGATGCAAGGAGACAATGTGTTTATTGATCCATTGAGCCTGCTTCCGCCGCCAAAGGTCGTCACAATTACTGCGTCCGGTTCCTTATATGACGGTGCGCCGATCATGCAGCTCTATCACAACGCGGAACTGGTTTATCAGACCGATGTGCTGGCAGAGAAAGATGATTACAGCTTTACCCTGAACGACTATGACATCAGTGACCGGCTGGACATCAAATTTGTGAATGACAAGTATAATCATTCCACCGGAGAAGACCGCAATCTCTATTTGCATGACATCAAGGTGGACGGTCAGCACATTTCTTTCTGGGACGCAGATTTTTCCGGCAAAGCCTATGCCAACAAACAGCGCAGCCTGATTACGTTCAGCGCGGAAGGCACCGCATCCTTTACAGGCGAAGACGCACATTTGCAACAGCAAGACACGCCAACAATTGAAATCAGGGATATTCTGGATCTGAATGAATATCTTCTGATGCAGGAAGGGGCCGGAGAAACAATCGGCACGATCTCTCCGCAGCAACCATCTCTCGCACCTGATTTTGGCTATGTCTCGGATGCTCTGGAACAGATACTGGGGGAATACGTCTAAAAAAGTGTGTCTTTTCTTTTGATCATGCGCCCCTATACTGAGAGAATTATTTATCCTGGGTAAGTCATGGTTTCAAAAAACGTATCCGCACCATTAAAAGGGGATGGGGTTTTATTCCTGCACGGTATTGGCCGCAGTGCAGCGGCCATGAAATCATTGGAAGCCTATTTTCAGAAGCAGGGCTATCGTACGTTGTCCCTCACCTATCCCTCTCGCAGGAAAAACCTGCAGGATTTGGCGGTCTGGCTGCATGCAAACCCTGAATGGCGTTCATTTCAAGACAGTTTTCCCGGAAAGTATCACTTTGTCACCCATTCCATGGGCGGGCTGCTGGTACGGGAATATCTTCATAAATACAGGGCGGAGGTTGAAAGAGAGGGGCGTCTGGGCCGCGTGGTGATGATCGGCCCGCCTCTTAAGGGAAGCGAGATTGCCGATGCCTATCACAGGCTGCTTCCTTACAAAAAGTTCTACGGCCCGGCGGGACAACAACTGACAACGTCTTATCAAAAAGACCAGAAGCATGACATTTATTATGATCTCGGAAGCATTGCCGGGACAAACTCCCTGCTTTATCCCGACAGTTTTTTGATCAAGGGGCCAAATGACGGGCGTGTGTCCGTGGAAAGCACAAAAGTCGAAGGAATGAAAGACCATCACGTTCTTCACGCAACCCATACGTTTATCATCAACCGCAAAGATACGGCCACCGCCGCGCATCACTTCATTCTTCATGGGACATTTGAAAAATAACGCTTTATGCGTTTCGTCGCTCATGATTTAAATAGGGGATGGCTGCCGAACAATTCCAAAATACTGATACCTCCAACGAACTGTTCCTGATTGACGGATCGGGATATATTTTCCGCGCCTATTACGCGCTTCCGCAAAACCTGACCAATCCTTCGGGGCAGCCTGTCGGCGCGGTTCTGGGGTTTTGTAACATGATTTACAAATTACTTGCCGAGCTTCAGGCGGAACATATCGCCGTAATTTTTGATGCCGCCAGAGAGAACTTTCGTAATGAGATTTATTCGGATTATAAAGCGCACCGCCCGCCCGCGCCGGAAGATCTTGTGCCGCAGTTTCCGCTGTTCCGTAAGGCAGCGGAGGCCTTTGGCCTGCCGGCAATTGAACTGGAGGGATATGAGGCCGATGACCTGATCGCGACCTATGCACAGCAGGCCGTGAAAAAAGGCATGAAAGTCACGATTGTCGGCTCGGATAAAGACCTGATGCAATTGATCACAGACGATATCAAGCTTTATGACCCTCTCAAACAGGCGGTGATTGACGCG
>CAKZKV010000271.1 GCA_937124505.1 uncultured Alphaproteobacteria bacterium | reverse complement strand
CGTCCCGCACGTCCGGCAACGCCCGCCCGGTAATGGTGGACAGGGCATAGGCCAGATAGCGCTCCGAAATAATCTCTGAAAGCGGCTGGTCGATAATATTATGTGCGGCCATGTCTGACATATTTCATGTTTAACGCGAAACCCGCATCCCGCCAAGGGTTTATTGCAAGGTTACAACTTAAATTTATGCTTCAGCGCCAGACCCATGAGAAAGATAAGAACCAGAGACAGGAGGCTCTCGGCGAAGGTGAGCAGATAAACATCCGATGGAATATTATAGCCTAAATCTGAAATTTTCTCTGCTGGAAACAGGGTTTGTGCCATCTGGTCTTTGGCGGTTTTACTGGTGGGCAGAAAGGAGAGGATCTGCGCGCCGCCGAAAATCAGGGACGGCATGATATGCAGGGTCGCGGTGGCAATATAGGAGCGCAGGCAGTACAACCATGAAAAAACCACCCACAGAAACACAAGAATTGAAAAGGGCTGTTTGAAATTGCGGCCATAATCGCCCAGCTTGTCAAACCAGAATTCCGTATTGACGAGCAGGGGCAGCGGCCAGATGCGTGAATGTTCGAATTCGCGCGAAGCTTGCATCTCCATGATGTGGAAATCCAGCGCCTTGTTATGGTCTTTGTTATTTTCCGCCAGTTCTTTTAACCGCCGCAACCGTTCGGCATCTTCTTTATTAACGGCTGTTTTTTGTCGAAGCCAGTCGCCATCTTTTTTGAAAAAAGCCGGAAGGCATTTCCTGACCTGAATATATTTTAAAATATAGCGGGAGTCTTTGAGTTGTAAGATGCAATCCAGTCCTTCAAGAGAGACGTGGTGAGATGTTTTGGTGTTTGTCAGGTCCGGGACACAAGAAAAGGCATCATGATTGTCTGTTGATATCTCTAGCGGCCCGTCAAACGTAGCATATCGGAAAGAAAAGGATGTGATGAGTGACGCCTGTTTTAAATCATGAAATAAGGTTAATCCTTTGAATTTGGAAGATAAAAAAGAAACATACCCCTTGCCAAACGTGGCGCCAGAGAAAGAAACATACCCCTTGCCAAACGTGGCGCCAGAGAAAGAAACAGTCCCCTCGCCAAAATTGGCGTTCCTGAAATCAACAGTCCCCTCGCCAAACGTGGCCTTAGAGAAATTAACAGTCCCCTTTTGGGGGAAGTGAAAACCAGCAAAGGGCCATTTATCTTCAGGAATGTTTTTATTGTTTCGTTCTTTGGAAAAATCCACGCTGGAAAAGTCGATATCCGCTTCCGGGTGTTCTTCCACCCATTTGTTCCAGGCCTCGCGCCCCTGCCGCCAAATCTCTAATGCTTTTTCGCCTTTCAGAACTATTCTTTCCTCTTTACTCATGGGGTCATCATGCCTCATTTTGCCCTGTGATTTCAAATAAATCCTGCAAGGCCTGCCGGGCGGGGGGGACGCCTTTTGTGTGCTGGGCGAATGCCCATTTGTCGAGGAACACGCCGGTCATGTGCAGGCCTCTGGCCACGTCTTCCGCGTCCCCCGGTGCGCCGTTGGGCTTTAAAAAGCCGGGCAGGGGCAGCAGCTTGTCCTTATACGGTTCGCCCGCGCTATAACTGACGGCGCAGCCGGATTTCGGGCTGATATAGCCGAGTTCCTGCGCCGATCCGCCGCCCGCACATCTGGTAAAATCCAGTGAAAAGCCCAGCTCCCGCAGCAGGGCGATTTCCCATTTCACGTAAGGCGGCCCCCAGACGCAGATATCATCTTCTCCGTGCGCCATAATCGTCAACAGGGCGCATGTCGCCTGATACAGATCCGGGTGCGGTTCGCGCTCCGGCAGGCTTTCACTGAGCAGGGCGCAGGCGGCGCTGAGGGCGGCCATCTTGATCCGCTCCCCCATGATTAACGCGGCGAATTGCTGCTCTATTTCCAGTTTGAACGTGCCGAGTTGTTCGTCGATCCGCGCGTTCCACTCCACTTGCAATAAATTTCCGCACTCCAGCAGCGGGCGTTTGGCGGCGGAGTGTGCGCCGTGAACGTATCCGGCATGCAGGCCGCGTTCCGCCGTAAAGAGTTTCAGCACCGCCGCACCCTCGCCATGTGGCAGAATATGCAAGACTAATCCTTGATCTGTCCAGTGTTCCATGGTTTCATCATGGCATGAGCCAGATTGCAATAGAAGAGCTGAAATCCCTTTGTCAGGAGCTACTCACAAAAAACGGAGTTCGGGAGAAAGACCGGGAGGCGATCATTGATCACCTGATGGAAAATCAATGCTCCGGGAAAGCCTCCCACGGGATGGTGCGCCTGCCGAACATGATCGGGGCGTTCCGCAGGTTCGGGTTGCCGTTGGAGGATCCGGAGATTGTGCATGACCGGGGAAATATTGTGGTGATGGATGCGAAGGGGCAGGCCGGCCTCGTCGCCGGAAAGGTCGCGATGGACGAAGCCATCCGCCGCGCGAAGGAGCATGGTCTGGCGATGGTGGGTATTCGGGATTATATTGGAAACAGTGGCAGTATGGCTTATTACCTGCGGCGTATGGCTGATCAGGGGCTGGTTGCGATTATGGGATGTAATTCGGATGCGCTGGTGGCACCGCCAGCCGGACGCAAGCGCATGATCGGGACAAACCCCATCGGCATTGCCATTCCGGGAGAAATGGTTCCACCTAAATACTGATTTTTATTATTTA
>CAKZKV010000270.1 GCA_937124505.1 uncultured Alphaproteobacteria bacterium | reverse complement strand
CAAGCTGTCCGATAATTCATAACCGTCAGATTAAATCGTGACTTTTACAAATAAAGCAATACGTTGTTTCTGTACCTTTGGATAAAATAATCAGTCAAAATGGTAAGTTTGTATATATGACTCCGCGTAAAAAGAAACAACCCCGGAAAATCACACCGTCTTATTTGCGGAATAGCGGACTTTTTTATCTGCAAAAATATGTCGCCAGCTCTTACCAGTTTGAGCGGGCCATGCGTCGTAAAATTGATCGCTCTTGCTTCGTGCATACAGACCAGAACAAGGAAGATTGTTACGCCTGGCTTTCAGAGGTGACCGAAGAATTTCGCCAACTTGGTTATTTGAATGATGAGGCTTATTTGCGCGGTATGTTGCAAAGCCTGCGAAACTCAAAAGGACTTTCGACACGTATGATTCTCCAAAAAATGCGGGACAAAGGTTTCCCGGAAGATCAAGTCCTGAGGGGATTGTCCGTCATAGAAGATCAGGATCGCAAAGGAGAAAACGAGTTCGTTGCGGCACAGAAGTTTGCCAAACGAAAAAAGCTGGGGCCTTACCACCCTGCTCCACCGCGCAAAACGTACGAACAGCAGCTTGCAACTCTGGCACGCGCCGGTTTTTCCTATGATATATGTAAGAAAGTTCTGGAAACAGAAGATATCTAATTTCTAATGGATAGTGATATCGGGCTTGTCTTCATCTTCATCTCTAGTAATGGGGGCGCTTGCGCCTGAATTTTGAACATTGTTTTTATTGGCTATACTCTGTTTTGCCACGCGCTTGGCTGGAAACACAAGCGTTGCAGTCGTTCCAATTCCCTTCTTCGAAACCAGTTCCAAGTGCCCTCCATGAAGTTTGATAAGAGAATCCACCAGTGTCAGGCCAAGGCCTGTTCCATTCCCATTCCAGCCTGCCTGTAAGGGCTGGTTACTATTAAACGGAGACATCGCGGAAGCCAGTTGATCTTCATCCATCCCGACCCCGTTATCAGTAATAGAAAGCCTAAGTTCACGTGATCCTTCTGCCATATCACAGACCACTGTAATCAGCCCCTCGTCATTAGAGTATTTAATGGCATTCGACATCAGGTTCATGACCATTTGCTTGACCGCCAGTTCCTCACCAACCAGTTTTGGGTAGATCTTGTCCTTATCAAATACAATTTTCAGGTTTTTATTTTCAGTTTTCGGCTCCATCAATTTCAGGCACATAGGAATGATTTTTTGGAGATCAACCAGACTTTCATTTAATTGCCGATCTCCCACTTCAATGCGTGAAACATCAAGAATATTGTTAATAACTTCCAGAAGTTTTTTACCGCTCTCGTGAATATCACGGGCATATTCATGATAAGCTTCCTGCCCGATGGGGCCAAAAACCTGATTTTTTATAATTTCAGAGAACCCAATAATTGCATTCAAAGGCGTCCTGAGTTCGTGAGACATATTGGCCAAAAACTCTGATTTCGCACGGTTTGCCAGGTCTGACTTGATCTTGGCCTCTTTCAATTCTTCTTCGGTTTCCTTACGGGCGGAAATGTTTTCAATACTTCCTTCAAAATAGAGAACATCCCCTTCTTCACTTTTGATAGCGCGCATATTCTCGTTAACCCATATTTCATGGCCATCCCTGCAACGTACTCTTGTTTCAATATTTCTGGTCTGATCGCTTTTGGACACCTCAGAAAGAAAGGCGCTTCGCTTTTCTTTATCCACATATAATTCTTCGTTGACGTTTTTGACAGAACGCAAAAGCTTTTCAGGACTTTCATACCCTAAAATTGCGGCGAGGGCAGGATTCACGCTCAAAAAATGCCCTTCTGTTGTGATCTGATAAATGCCCCCTGCCGCATTTTCTACAATTGTACGGTATTTTTTTTCTGCCTCACTCAAAGCCTGCTCAGCCCGGCGACGTTCCTCAACATCTGTGATTGTTCCGACAATACGCCATTCCCCTTTATCATCGTGTCGCAACATGGAGATGGCCAGTTCAATGGCGCGAAAAGTTCCATTATGTGTACGCAATCTGGAATAGGAAGTATACGGGTCTATATCTTGCCGGATCAAAGCTTCCAGTTTTTCTTTCTGCTCATCACGATCTTGCGGATGTAGCATTTCAATAAGAGATTGACCAATATAGCTATTATTATCAAAGCCTGTAATTCTGTGCCATGCCGCATTCAAAAACAAAAGATGACCATTTTTATCAATCTCAAAGATAATATCGGAAACCGCATTCAAAATCGCACGGTTTTCTTTCTCCGATTTACGGATCATCTCATTTAACTTTTCACGGGTCAGAACCTCGTTATTCAGTTCCAGGTTTTTCATAGCCAGAACCCGGTTCATTTGTGCCAGTTTGAGTGCCTGTCTTTGATTATTGCGCACATATAAAGTACCAATGAGTGTTAAGGTCACTCCAAATAACAACATCAGGAACGGTATTTTCTCAAGAAAACTCGCTCTCTGGTCTTTTTGAAAATGGGCACGTACAACAAGTACATTATTTGCGATGATCAAGTCCCAACTCTCTGACAAGACGTCCTGATCATATTTATTTTCCTGACTGGGATTATATTGAAAAAGCTGCCTTTGAGAATCGTCTGCTACCTCCATAAAATCTACCGGCAAGTTATGTGCCGAGATCAAACTTTTTATAATTTTATCAATAGGAACAAAGCCAAGAATAAGGTATTCAACTTTATTAAACAGCACTTTTTTCTTTAAAATGAGATAAGTATCATTTTCTTGTGACGCAGTCGTATAGTAACTGACGGTCAAGCCATTCGGAATGGCTTGCGAATTAAAATTAGAGGTAAAATCTTGAGGAACAACACCATAGTCCTCGAAGACACGCCCATCAGATTTCATCTCGGCAAAGCGGATACCCGAGAACCATTTCGCACTTGGCGCTAATTCCTCTAGAAAACTGATATCAAAGATACCCTTTTCTTGCATAAGGGAACTCACAAGATTAAACGAACGCTCTAATTCCGTAAATTCATTTTGAATAATTGAATGCGTACTGGCTGTATTCTCATAAAAAGTTTCGGACTGCATTTCCCCAATAAAAATTGAGAGTGTAAAAAAGGCCGTCATGGTCAGAATCAGGCCATTCAGAAACACCATGAATTGAGCCATATGAGAAGAAAGCCATCCCTTCCCACTCTGGGATTCAGATAAAAACTGGTCGTTCTTTTGAACCATATTCCCCGCTTAAAAAATCAATATATTCTTTTGTATATATTATGAGCTGTATTTATACTTTTTCATAGATTCACTTAACAGTTTACTAAAAAAACAGATTTTTATAAGACTTTTCAGCAGGAAGGCTCCTTTAAATTGCCTTAGTCAGACCGGCAAGCCAATTGCAACCGAGGCACCTCCCAAAGTTTCACTTTTACCCAGACTGATTTTTCCGCCGTGAGACAAAACAATATCCATTGCCACTGACAATCCAAGGCCAGCCCCACCAGTATCTTTGCTGCGTGACGGATCAAGCCGGACAAATGGCTTGAAAACCTCTTCATACTGGTCTTCCGGAACGCCTGGCCCGTTATCCTCTATGGTTAAATATAAGCGTTCATCTGTCATATTCAGAGTTATCTGTATTTGGTCGGCATAACGCGCAGCATTTGATAAAATATTTTCAATACCG
>CAKZKV010000269.1 GCA_937124505.1 uncultured Alphaproteobacteria bacterium | reverse complement strand
CCTTTGGTTGCAAATAGAATCCCACATTTTTAATCTCGTGACTACACTATTTAATTGGAACATATTTATTTTGCCCCGTTTCTTTGCATCTTCTTTTGACAGTTCTCTTTTTTAGCTTATCAAGGCTGTCTGATATAATGGTACGGCTTAAATCAGATAATAAGTAATATCCAATTTCTGATTTCCACCATTGAAGCATCGGTTTAATATCTTGAATACGTTTTGGGTTTTCATGTGTTATTTTTTCTAAATAGCGGTCAATCATTTCAGACACAGTATGTTTCTTTGCCAATGAACCTTTAAAATATCTGCATTCTCTCATGGCAGCTTCTGTAGATTGCGCCCAACGCTTTGCATCCGTTAAGCGTGCGAATGTCGCCCGTTCAATGGGATGCCCTTTCAATCGCACTTGTACACGATATGAAATTTCACCGTTTTGTAGAATTCGTTTTTGTATTGAAGCCATCTTTCTTCCTTCCTTATTACGTTAAAAAAGAAGGCAAAAAATAACAACACAAGACAGTTAAACCGTGGGACTTATCCACATTTTTTAGTTAAATCAATAACTTAATAACCTTTTGATAACCTCATGGCACACTCAAGGCACAGTTTATCTACAAGCTGTTACTTTTGCCTGTAGTTTATTGTGACTTTTTGTTGGAAAGTGTGCCCCCAGTGTGCCTTTGGCGGGTGGGGTCTTCTGTAAGTGGCAGGGGCAGCAGGATTCGAACCCGCGACCTACGGTTTTGGAGACCGTCGCTCTACCAGCTGAGCTATACCCCTAATCGCGAAAGCATGTATTATCATATCGGAACAGCAAACGGAAGAGAAATTCGTTTATTTTCCAAACCCTGAAATCCAGTCACTGGCATTATTCACCTGCACGTTGTCGATCAGGCGCACGCCTTCAACGTACACCGCTGTTAAAAGACGCATTTTCCGCCCGATATTTGTTTCCGTCACAGGTTTCAGAGTTTCTGCATCTCGCAGTTCCAGATAATCAACTCTGTCAAATCCGGCTTCAGCAAGCTGCGCCAACCCGACACCTTGTGCCTCTGAAATGCTCACGCCCCCTGTTTGAATTAATCTGGCAATGGAAAACAGAACTTTATTCAAGTGGCGTGCCTGTGCGATTCCGTCTTCAGACAAAAGCGTATTACGTGAGGACAATGCCAGCCCTTCTTCATCCCGCACAATTTTTGCACCTAGAATATTTACAGGAATATTCAGATCACGCACCAGCGTTTCAATCAGGCACAATTGCTGGAAATCCTTTTCCCCAAAAATAGCGAAGTCCGGCAGCGTTTGCAGCAAGAGTTTTGTAACCACCGTGGCCACCCCGTCAAAATGGCCGGGACGAAAAGCGCCTTCCATGTCTTTGGCGATCTCAGGAACGCTCACGGTTGTCATGAAAGGTTGCGGATACATCACTTCTGGTGACGGCGTAAAGACCATATCTACGTTTTCCTGACGCAGCAAATCCAGATCTTTGGCTTCATCACGCGGATAACGCTGGAAATCGTTCGGGTCGTTAAACTGGGACGGATTGACAAAGATAGAGACAATCACACGAGTTCCCAGTTGTCTGGCAGAACGGACAAGGGTGAGATGTCCTTCATGCAGCGCGCCCATTGTCGGTACAAGTACGATTTTGGACTCTTCCTGTAGCGTCCAGTTGGTGATCTGCTCTCTTAAGTCCGTAATATTATAGACCTGTTTCATGTTTTATGTCCTGCCTG
>CAKZKV010000268.1 GCA_937124505.1 uncultured Alphaproteobacteria bacterium | reverse complement strand
GTCCGCTGGCATCATTGCCTTCGGTCAACACCTCTGAAAGAGTTTGCAATTCGTCATTTGGGTCACCCGAGCTGCCGCCGGCTCCGTCAACACCGCAGCCCCAGCCGGACCCTGCCGACCATGTCAGTTTATCATTTGCATTATCACAATCGGGAACCGCCGCAAGGTTCACACCCAAATTCGGAGCCGTCCCAATTGTAAAGGTATCCGCCTGCACGTCCCCGGAGAAGACCCCATCAGCAGCATCCAGCGTTCCTGTCAGGGTAACATCAACCACATCCACGATATCACCGCTGATGCTTGCATCACCGTTGACATCAATATCGCCCTGAACCGTCAGGGCAGTGGCGGCTGTCGCACTGTTTGTAATGGTAACAGTTTTATCGACTGTCAGCGTATCCAGATCAGCAGTTCCGGAAGACGTCAGATCGACGAGCGTCAGATTTCCGCTCAGAGTGGCCTCTGCGGCACTGAGTGTTAAGGTATCGGCACTGCTGTCCGCGGTAATATTGACCGTCCCATCCCCCCAGAGAACAGACCCCGTATCAGCCAGCGTTAAATCGCCCGTCAAATCGACATCTGCCGCCGTCACATTTCCCGTCACGGCCCGGGCCGGATCTGCCGCGCCACTATTGGTAATCGTCACGGCCCCATCCACATTCAGGTTTGCATCCAGATCAACATCACCCGTTGCATTAAAAGTACCTGTCACGACTGTATTTCCAGCATCCAGCGTTCCGGTTGTGGAAATATCCAAAGCCCCCGCATCCAGACCAGAGGTATCAACAGACAGAATCTCGGAGCCGTTCAGGTCTATCGTCACTTCCGGCACACTGTCATCTACCTGCACACGCGTATCTCCATCGGACAACTGCGTAATGGTTGTCGCACCGGCCGCCACATTGATCCATCCGGAACCACCCGCAAAATCACATATCTCTACGGTTGGTGGTGACGTCCCTGTATTTCTGCGCACCACCCCGTCATTGGCCCCGTTACAAGGGCCGGAGGTTGTATCATCCGGCAACAACAAAGACCCCGTCAGCCCGGACAAATCCAGTGAACTTGTGCCGGAGAGGGTCGCACCGCCGGTCACTTCCAGATCCTTACTGATTTCCGCCGTATCCGGTGAACCGGACTTTAACCGCCACAAACCTCCGGCAAAGGCCTGCGCCTCTCCGTAGGTAAAGTCCATGATAATGTCATCCGTCCCGGCAGGTTTAACCGCCAGCCTGTTTCCGGCCCCTGCGGTGGCATAATCCTGACAATTGGTCGAAAACGTGCGGTCTGCACCTGCTGAAATAATAGAAATAATCGCGTAATCTTCGAGAGAATCGCCACTCCCGTCTATTAAAGAACCACTACAGCCAGATCCGTTATTGATTGGCCCGGCATTCCAGACACAATAACCATATTCCGTGCCCCAGGGATCTGTTTTGGTAGCACCGATGGTATTTGGCAGCGCCCCCCCATTTGTCAGCGTCCCGGCAGGCGCCGTTCCAAATGCCGCAGGCAAGATAGGCTCAATAAATCCGTCACTATCACAGTCCCCTGATGCAGATTGCTCTGCAGACTGGACGATGGCCATACGCCCCGCCAATTGCATCTGACTCTCCGCCTGCGTCCGTTTATTCACCTCCACCATTGAGGTCAAGGGCCCACGCATAATACTTACAGAAGCCGCACCAATCACACCAACAACAGCCACAGCACCAAAAAGAGCGAAGAAAACATTTCCTCGTTCCTTTGAAAAAATCGTCGTTATATCCGGTTTATCCTGAACCATTCAAACCCATATAAAATTCTTACACAGGGACGCCTAATCTGGCGCAAAAGTCACTAATACAATATTTAAAAAACAATATTTAAATCCAACTTATTGGACAAGCACTTTAATACAAATACGCAAAATTCCGTCCCTAACCTCTAATTTTAGACTAAAAGTATTACGATATTGTTACCTGCACGTACATTTCAAGAAATACACAGCGCACAAAAAACCTTAACAATCACACATCAAACCAAACTTTTTCAATGCGCTACCCTGTGTTTCTCTCATTTTAGATACATCAAAACCTTCAATCATTTCATTAAAAACGCGATACCAGTTAATTTCAGCATTTAAGTGTATAAAAACCGAGCCTAACCCCAATGCGGCACGATCCATAAATACAAATTCACGAGGCACCAGCACCCCGCCTTTTTGCTTTCCAAGCTCTCTCAATTGCGCATGAACCTTTTGTGCGGTTTCACGACCATAAACAGCCCCGTCAGCATGGCCAATCGGACGCACCCGGTCTTCCATTATAGGTCCATACAAGAAATTCGCCCAGACATTAAGCGTTTCGATCTGTTCTTTACTAAGGCCTTCAAACCCCCATGTTTCATAGGCATGGACTGCTAAATCCTGATCATCGTTCATCAAGGCATGATAAAGATCAATCACCCCGCCAACGAACGTACTCGGAAATATGCGGACACATCCAAAATCCAGCAAATTAATCGACAGGTCTTCACGAACCGTATAATTCCCCAGATGCGGATCTCCATGGATAACCCCATAGTAATACAGAGGAACATACCAGGCGCGAAACATGTTCATGGCAATGGCATTACGAACCGTCGCATCAGCGTCCTTAAAAGCCAGCACTTTTTTTCCGTCCAGCCAGACAGAAGTCAGAAGCCTGTCAGTCGACAATTCCTCAACAACCTCAGGAATATGCACGTTTTTTTCATCACGAAGCATAAACTCATAGAGCTGCGCATGTCTGGCTTCCCTTTTATAATCAAGCTCCTCGTATAAACGTGCCGAAAGCTCTTCATAAATCTGACTTGTTTCAATTGACTGATCATAGCGCTTGTAAATAGAAAAAATAAGTTTTAGCTGCGATAAATCAGCCTGAATGGCCGACTGCATATCCGGATATTGTAACTTGCACGCAATCAGACGCCCATCCGGCAGCGTTGCTTTATGCACCTGCCCAAGGCTGGCCGCGGCAGCGGCTTCCTTTTCAAATTCCTTAAACTTTCCTTCCCAGCCAGCCCCTAACTCAGCCTTCATACGCCGCTTGACAAACAGCCACCCCATAGAGGGCGCATCAGACTGCAGTTGTTGTAGCTCTCTGGCATACTCAGCGGGCAACGCTTCCGGGATGGTTGAGAGAATCTGCCCAATCTTCATGAGAGGCCCTTTCAGGTTTCCCAAAGCCTCCATTAACTGACGGGCATGATCTTCCCGCTCAATTTTAATGCCAAGATAGCGCTCCCCAAGAAGCTTTGCGCCCAGACCGGCCATCGCACCGGACACACGTCCGTAACGTGCCACACGTGTCATCCATGAATTTTTATCCGGTGAACCTTCTTTCCCCATGATATATACATACATGACAGGGTTTTAGAGAATGTCCATGCAAAAAAATAAAAATTCTTACAATAAAAAAAATGCATCATAATCTTTTTTTAAGTATGTCATAAGTATCCTGTATAAAAAGGACGATTCGTTTGAGGTTTTAAAATACACTTTCTCGACAAAGAGATAGAAAGTATGGTCTAATTTATAAGAATTATATTTGTTTTCCGGTGGGGATAAAAAAGTTAACACATGAAATTTGATACAATCATTATTGCATTAGTTGTCTTTACCATAGGCTTCGTTATGTATCTGGCCAAAGACTACGAAAAGCACGGAAGTTTTGCAGAAACTATTCAAATTACTCTGGGACTGAAAGAACCTGATAATGGACCAAAGCCAGAAGACACGCTCCTAGCTGGATGGGCGGACAAGGATTTAAAACCTCTGACAGGTATAGAGCAAAAGGATGCAAACTTACCTGTCAACAAGATCCCTCTGGACAAACCACACAGATCTCATCGTCATATCGGCGAATGGCTGACACAGAACGTCGGGAATGCCCTTATGCTAGACAAGGAAAAAATTTCAAAACTGGCAACAGAAATAGCGCCTTCCTTTACAAAAACCGGACTGGAAGAATATAAAGCCTTCGGGAAAGATACAAATATATTTTCTGCTGTTTTCCACGGCGAAGAAACCTCGCTGACAAGCTTCTCCAAAGATGCCCCTTTGTTTATTTCTGCCAGCGCATCAAAACAGGACAATATTTATCGGTGGACATTTGAAGTGGAAATGGTTTTAAACCTTGTCAAAGGAAAGCTGACCCAATATAAAGGCACCATGGCCGAGCAACAGCAGAAAAACGTATTCTTCTGTATTACGGTCAAAAGAGACAATGAGGCCTTACCAGATGGAGTCCTGATTGATCAATGGAAAACCGGACGCTGCAACTAGGGATTAAATAACATGAGTGAGACAAATATTGCGGAATTTCCGCAGGAGCATAATTCATCCGATGCAACACAAAACGTTGGTGGTGTGGCAGGTGAGCGCCTGAAATCCTTCATCGAACGCGTTGAACGTCTGGAAGAAGAAAAAGCAGCTCTTGCCGAAGACATCAAAGAAATCTATGCCGAAGCCAAAGCGGTCGGGTTTGACGTCAAGACCATTCGCAAGGTCATCAAACTGCGCAAAATGGATACCGAAAAACGCCGCGAAGAAGATGAACTTCTGGAGCTTTACAAAGCCGCCATCGGCATGCCGGATTAACTACCTCCACGTTTTTTGCGGCTTTGTTGATTTCGAAGAATAAAAAGGCTTCACGCTTTTTGTATGTGAATAATAAGAAGGCGTGCTATGGGAATTTCCCTCAAAAACATCGAAAACAACGCAATTTCCAAAACCTACTCCAATTGGAACAGCGCAATCCGTAACTTTTTTCACTGTCTTTATAGCACCACACCCCGTGACTGACACACAGGCCAAAGCCAAAATAAATAAACGAATAGATGATTTCATGTTCTTTCTCCTTTTCCCTAATTGAACGATGTTCAATTATCAGTATTGCAGACACATACACAAAATGCAAGAAAAATTAAACGCTGTTCAATAAACGGGTGCAGTAATACACTTCAGGCCATATGACCTCCTCAGCGGCCTGGAAAAAAATACGGCTTTGGTGCGTACATATAGATCAACCTTCGTCAACCTCGCGTCATTGCACGCTTTATGCGTGCAATCCATAGATTACACGGACAAGCCGTGTAATGACGATGTGATAAGGATTTCAAGAAACTTTATCTATATATACGCACCAAATATACGCACCAATGCCAAAATCACATCAAATTCAATATGTAATTAACCTTATCATAAGACTTCGTTCCTATACTCAAAGACATAATAAAAGAATAAAACAGCGGGAGTATAAACGGCATGTCCGGGTTATCGATCAATGACATCCTGGCAAAGATAGATGCAAGGCTGGACGACATCCGCCTGCTTTATTAGGATATCCCGGTCGTTTCCCTTGACCCCCTCTCCGAAGTCGGCCTGTATATCACCAGTGACAGGCTTCTGGCCGATCTCTACAGGCAATATCTGGAAGCCCAGCGTCATTACATCACCTGTATTTCAACGCATGGAAAAGATGCGCCGATGACGGAAATTGCCTCCGACATGGCAGACAGCTCTTTCTGCGCCATGGAAACAAGATTGATTGAACTGCGGGAAGAAAAAGGCATAGCAGACCGCGTTGCCCGCCTTCAACAACAACAGCGCGAAAAATACATCGAAGATATGAAAGCGCGGCAAGCCATCAACCAGACCTGCATGACAACCAATTATAACCCGCTTCAGGAGGATCATATCGGGTTCTGGGCCTTACTGGCCATGTCTTTTTTACAACAACAGGAAGCCCCCATCGCCTTTATTGAAAAACCGGCTACTCTGGAATTTACCAGAGCCGCCGCCTAAAAAGAGAAATTCCAGATGAAAAAGCCCTCTTTTTCATCCTGTAAAATCATGTTAAATTAACAAAAATGTGGAGTCCCATGAAATACCTTCCCTTTTTAGCAGCCTGCTTCCTATCCTTCCCCGCTTTGGCGCAGGATCATGCACATACGCATGGCGAAGATGGTTTGATGCCGGCCAAGTCCCATGAAGTCAGCGTACCGCAAAACGCTCCGGCGATTTACCTCGGCATGGACAAATCCGAACTGGTGCATTTGGACCGGAGCGCCGCCAGCATTATTGTCGGGAATCCCGTGCATGCCAATGTCCTGATGGACTCTCCGAATCTGCTGGTCGTGGTGCCGCGCGCACCGGGCGCAACCTTCTTCACAGTTCTGGATCAGTCCGGAGACATTATCTTGCAGCGTCATGTGATTGTCGCCGCCCCGAAAGAGCATTACATGCGTGTCCGCAAGGCCACCTGCGGCGAAGACGCGAAAGATTGCATCGAAATGGAAAACTATTACTGTGAAGCAAACGGCATGTGTCACCAGATTGTCAGCGTAGAGGATGAGAAAAAAGCCGCAGCAGCAAATGAAGAAGGCGGTGGTGAAGATGATTTCCCCGGCAATGAAAACCTGCCAACTGATGAACCTCAATAAAAATAATTGATAACAAATAAAGGTGTCATAATGACGAACAATGTTAAATCCCTGTTACTGATTTCCTCTGGAGTTTTGGCGCTTGCTCTGAGCGGTTGTCAAAGTACATCACAGACAGCAAACAGTGCGGATATTGTTGATAAGGCGCTGATGCAGGCGGCGGATCAGGCCACTGCAGGCGGTATCACAGCCGAAAACCTGAAACTTCTGGAAAACATCTACAAACGCAACCCAAAAGACCCGCAGGGGGCGATTCGCTTTGCACGGGGTTTGAGAGACATCAACGAAACGACAAAAGCGTCCATGATTTTGGAACCGTTTGTGAAAGACCCGAATGCGCCGGAAGCCCTGAAACTTGAATATGCGGCCATTCAACTGGAAGCCGGGCGTTATGAAATCGCCGAACGCACCGCACGCGATGTCATCAAACAAAATGCAGACTCCGGTTTTGCCTATCATTTACTTGGAACGGCATTGGATGCGCAAGGATTGCACCAAAGCTCTGAAGAAGCTTTCAGACAGGCGCTTGACCACTGGATAGGCGACCCGGTTCCCGTAATGAATAACCTTGCCCTGAGCCTGACGGCACAGGAGAAACTGGAAGAAGCGCACGACCTTCTGGTACGGGCCAAGGAAATGGACCCCTCACGTCTGGAAATTGAGCGCAATCTGCGCATCGTCAACGCTCTGCGTGAAACCGTGGCTTACAAACCAAGTCATGGCCGTAACGACCCCAGCCTTCCCGTAGACATTACGACGAATCATTAAACATTGAGAAAATCTTCTTCTTGCAATCCCGAATGAATAGGAGGAATATTTACATTATTTGTATAATGTACTAATTCATAAACCTATGAAAAAGGCACTTATAATTGGAGCACTAATTGTGCTTATCGTAGTCTCTGGTACTTATACAATCGAGAGCCTATACAAATCCAAAGAATATGCTTATCAAAATGACGCCGATCTTATTCGGCTGGAACACTTGGTATATTGGAGCGGACTAATTGAAGAATACCATAAAAAAACAGGATATTATCCTTTTCAGAATCAATTAGTATCAGAAGAACAACCCGGACTTGTCAGAATTGCTACAAAAAATCAACAACTCTATTTTAAGCCAAAAACTGATAACTATCGGAAAGATCTTGATAACAATCCAAACAAATTCTTCCAAGAATTTACCGTAAAAGAATTTGTCTCGGAGTTGGAAAACAAACTGGGAAAAAGCATTGACGAGAAATATGATATTCAGAAAGTTCCGACAAGTAGCCCTATATGGTACAATTACTTTGTAACGAACGAAGGATATTTGATATGGGTTCCCTGTATTAATTGTGGTGTTACAAAGATTTCCACACTTCTTATGGACGGCATAACGCCTACAGTAAACATTGCCTCTAGTGAGATGAAAAAGAATGTCACCAAGGCTCTTACAAGAGAGGAAATGATGAATCACCCCATTTTTAAAGACTGGCAGCACAATGAATATGCTAAAGAAACCTATATAAGGAATTTGGAACAACAAAATTTTCAGGATTCAAAACATTAATACATTTCATTTCTACATATTCGAAATCTGAATACCGACAGGGCCCAAAATAATCACAAACAGAGACGGCAGGAAAAAGACAATCATCGGCACTGTCAGTTTCGGCGGCAGGGACATCGCTTTTTCCTCGGCGCGCTGCATGCGAATATCGCGCATTTCATCAGACAGAATACGCAGGGCCTGCGACACGGACGTTCCATATTGTTCCGCCTGAATCAGGGCCGTTGTAAAGGATTTAGCCGCCGGGCTGCCGACGCGCCGGGCAAAATCCGCCAGCGCCGCACGCCGGTCATTCA
>CAKZKV010000267.1 GCA_937124505.1 uncultured Alphaproteobacteria bacterium | reverse complement strand
AAAGGCGGCGGGAACAGTGATAATATCAGCCCCGGCCTTGCCCAGATCACGGTAAATATGGGGAAAACGCATATCATAACAAATCGTCATGCCCAGCTTATGCCCGCCTACCTCTGTTAAAACGCTTTCTGTCCCGGCCTGGAAACTGTCGCTTTCCCTGTATGTTTCGCCGTTTGGCAAATCCACATCAAACAGGTGAATTTTATCGTATGTGGCTTTGACGTTGCCTTGCGGCGTAAACAAAACCGAGCGGTTCGCCAGCTTGTCCTCACTCACCCGCATGCACATCGACCCGATCAGGAGCCAGACACCCAGTTCTTTTGCCAGTTCTGCAAAGTACGTCATGCCGGGATGATCCTCAGGGGTAAAATGCTGGGCAATTTTCTCCGCCCGTTTGGCAATCACCTGATCCGTCACTTCCGGCGTGGCAATAAAGGTTGCGCCCTTCCCGGCGGCCTCTCTTGCCAGACGGCTCACTTGTTCAAAATTCTCCTCCATGTCCGGCCCGGAGGTCATTTGCAGTACAGCAACTTTCATATCTTATTTTTCCTTTCCAAGCAGAAGATCAAGCTTCCCGTCCCTGTCCAGCGCATGAAGGTCATCACATCCCCCAATCAATTGATCGTCTATAAAAATTTGGGGAATGGATTTCCGTCCGCCCGTTCGCTGCAACATTTTGACGAACGTCTCCTCATTTTTACTGATATCATATTCCGTATATTCAGCCCTCTTGCGGTCCAGCAGCCCCTTCGCACGAACACAATACGGACAATGAGGACCGCTATAAATTTCAATTTTGGGCATGGGCTTTTCCTGTCTTTGCGTTATATTCTAGGGATTAGAAGGTTCTATAAAAAACTTCGCAGACGTCATTCCGAACTTGTTTCGGAATCTTAAGGTTCTTTTTAAGATCCTGAAACAAGTTCAGGATGACAATTTGCAACAACATTTCTTTGTGTAGAACTTTCTGTACACGTTAGGATAGTTATTAGCATGATTAAAACAGACATTACAATTGCAGGCGGCGGTGTAGCCGGTTTATTAACAGCTCTGGCGCTCGCCCGGCAGAATATTGAGGTCGTTCTGCTGGAAAAACAGAAACTGGAGCCTGTGGAAACGGTCAAACCGACGGGCCGCACCTCCGCCCTGATGACGGGATCTATCAACTTTCTCAAAGATATTGATATTTTTGATGCCGTCAAAGATACCTCCTGCCCCTTGGATAAGTTACGGATTATTGACGGTGAAACCAGCACGACCTTCGACGCGGAAGAAATTGGCCTGCCCTGCTACGGCTATAATGTTCCCAACGAAACCCTGAAAAACGAACTGATCAAAAAATTAAAAACCTTTCAAAACGTTCAAATGCTGGATGATAATGGCCTGTGGGACTTTGAAGAGCGGGACGACCACATGATCGTCCGCCTGAATGATGACCGGGAAATCAATACAAAACTCCTGATTGCCGCTGACGGGCATAATTCGGTTGTGCGGGAGATTGCGGGAATCAAAACCATCAAGGCCGGTTACAAGCAAAGCGCCATCACCTGCCTGATCAACCATTCCCGCGCCCATGAAAACACCTCCACCGAATTTCATAAACCCGGCGGCCCGTTTACAATCGTCCCCTGCCCCGGCAACCAGTCCGCCATCGTCTGGTGTGAAAAAACACAGGACGCAGAAGAAATTATCAAGCTGAAAAAGTCAGACTTCACACAGGCCCTGCAGGACATGACGCAAAACCTGCTTGGCGAGATTACGCTTGAAACAGCGCCTCAAAGCTGGCCCCTGAAGGGCATGATCGCCCGCAAGATTACCGGGCACCGCCTCGCCCTGATTGCCGAAGCGGCGCATTCCCTGCATCCCATTGGTGCACAAGGCCTGAATTTAAGCATTCGTGACATCAAGGCGCTGACGGATTTAATCATCAGGCAAAAAACACTTGGGCTTGATCTCGGTGCGCTCACCATGCTGAAAGACTATAAAGCGCAACGCCGGAACGATATTTATACGCGCTTTGCCGGAGTCAGCGGCTTTTGCAAAATCACCTCCAAGAAATCGAAGGGCATACAACGCCTGCGTCAGGGCGGCCTGAAATTGATAAACAACGTCCCTTTTCTAAAACGCCAGGCCATGCGGATCGGGCTGGGCGCAAACGTGGCCTAACGCCTTACAACTTTGGCAATACTCAGAACATTCACCTCAGCGCCTCCTGCGGACAGTAGAGTTTTCGCACACTCGCGCACCGTCGCCCCGGTTGTATAGACATCATCGACCAGTAAAATATTTTTGCCGACAATTTTGGGGTGCTGTTGCAGGGAAACCTCAAAAGCGCCCTTTACATTCTGCTGCCGTTCTTTTGAAGTCATAAATCCCTGCATTTTTGTCGCACGTTTACGGATCAGGATATCATAACCCCACGGCGTTCCGCTCTGTCGGGAGATATACTGCGCCATCAGGGCCGCCTGATTATAACGGCGTTTCAGGAGCCGCCAGCGATGCAGAGGAACCGGAATAATCACATCCGCCTTTTCAATCAACGGCGCGCCCGCCCGAATCACCCACGGCATAAAGGTTGGCAGGGTATGCAACTGATCGGCATGTTTAAACCCCAGAATAATATTCCGGCTATGATCGTTATAAACCAGCGCCGCCCGTGCCTGCGCAAATTCCGGCTTGTCCTTCAGACAACTGGCGCATTCCATCTCGTGATCCATTTTAAATTCAAACGGACGGGCGCAGATGCGGCATTGCGGATCGGAAATAAATTCCAGCTTCGCCCATTCTTCCGGAATGATTTCACCCGGCCTGGACACAACCTGCCCAGACAACGCGCAGCGCGGTGGCAAAATAAAGTCAATTCCCCTTTGAAAAACGCGTCCAGTGCGCCTCCAAAGGGCTTCGAATCCCTCTCCAACGCCTTGAATCTCTTTATTTGGTTGAAGTCTCATGGTTGTTATAATATATCTGTATCAGATATTATAACGGTTCTGAGGTGCAAATTATATGCCCGACAACGAAAAAGAAGGTGTCCTCTCTCAAACATTACAGCAAGACCGTCAAAGAAGAGCAGAGAGGGAATCGAGAAAACAAGCTGAAGAAACAATTGCCAGACGTGAACACATGCTGGCGCGAACATCGTTGTCACCCTATCAAATTGCCTGTCTGAGGAACATCCCAATCAAGACCATCCGCAAGGCATGGTTTACGCTCTCACATCTTCTGCTTGAACCCAACTCCATGATTGCCGTGATGGGGTGTGGCGACGGGACTCTGGCTTATGCGATGGCCGTCCTGAACCCGGACTTTCATATTATCGGCCTTGATGCAAACCGTGACCAGATCGCCGAGGCAAAACGAAACTGGCAACTGACCAACCTGGAATTTGTTGTCTCCAAAATTTCAAAGCCTTCTTTCCCGAATAATTCACTGGACGCTGTTGTAGACTCCATGACCCTCCATGAAATTTATTCCCGCCAGGGATTTAGTGAGGGAAGCGTCATGGAAATGCTGGAAAATCATTTTGCCCTGCTCAAGAAGAATGGTCTGCTGTTCCTGCGGGACTTTTCCCACCCCCCGCCGGGCGAATATGTGATGATTGAATTCCCGGACATTCCATCAACAGGTTTTGAGCCGGAAGAACTGAGCGAAGCTGATTTGCTGGTTCTGTTTTCCGAAGAGGCTCGCAGCAATTCGGACGAAGGCCGGGGATTTTTTCTGGAGGAACTGGAACCCTACCTTGAGCGTACACGCCTGTTTCGCCTGCCGTACAAATGGGCCTATGAATTTATTCTGCGCAAGGACAACCGCGAAAGCTGGGATGAAGAGATTTCCAAGGAATATACCTTCATGACAGCGCGGGAAATGCGTAAAACACTCCGCCGCCTTGAAGCCCGCCTGCTTTACACGGCCCCGCACTCCGACCCCACCGTTATCCGTAACCAGTATGAAGGGCACTTCCGTCTCTATGATGATGATGGACATTTACTGGACTACCCTGCGACCAGCCATATCTTCCTTGCCAGAAAAGTATCGGAAGGTGACAGCATTACATTACAAGAGCGCCGCCCCTCTTATGATCCAATCCGACATCTGAATTTTCAGTCTGTGCGCAATACCGCCACAGGCGAAATCATGGATCTTGTTTCCCGTGATGTGGAAGTTGTCGAATTTCTCCCTTACCGCATCAGTGATACAGGCCGCCTGCACGTCTTTTTACATGAAGGAATCCCCCGCGCCATTACAAATGCGGTTCAGCGCAGCGGCAAAAACATTGACCGGAAAAGATGGTCCGGACATATGGTCGAAGCCATTAGCATTGACCGGATTATTCTGTCCGAATATGACGATTTCTGGACTCCTGACACAACACAAGACTTTGCCCTGAGGCATCTGGGTTTGCGCCCTGTCAATAATGCTGTGCTTGAGCAAGGCCCGGAATTTTATCCGAATCCGTCCATGATTGACGAGCGTATTGAAACAAAGTTTCTAAATGTCCAGAAATCCCGCCGTTCCCTAACGCCGCGCTGGGTCAGCCAGATCACAAAATCATTTGCAGACACGGGAAAAATCAAGGAATTTGACGCCCAGCATGTATTGAACGCCATTAATATCGGCCTGATCCCCAGTGCGCGTCTGGAACGACAAATTCTTGCCCTCTTCGCCTTTTTAGGGATTGCCGCAGACAACTGGGCGGAATCTCCCCTTTATCTTGATGAAGCGGATGTTCCCTATTCCAGCTTTGAAAAGCTGTTAAAAATATTTAAAGACGACAGCAAGCGCTTTGAAAAAAGTAATCAACATGCCGGCACCATCCGCAGCCTTCATTCCTATTTTGTGGATGAGGGATATCATAACGGTGTCGTCAAAGGCCTCGCCTCGCGGGACATCGAATTTTTTATTCAGGAAAATAAAACCGTCAATACCGCCGTTGTGATCCCCCTGATCAAAAACATGAGCGGGGAAGTTCTGGCCGGATACGTTCAGGAATACTTGCCTGTTCCGGAACGACTAGGCAAAATCAGTTCCTCAATTCGCGCGCCCAGTTTTAATTTACCTCCTGAAGTCAAGAATATGAGCTCAGCGAAAGCCTTCATTGCCAACCAGTTTTCTGTTGATCCGGATAAAGTTATCAGTTTAGGGGAAAGCTACTTCATTCATAACGGGATCACACCACAACGGATATTCCCGTTTGCGGTGACTTCAAATGTACATGCTGAAGCCGGACCCGGGGGAACCTTTACGGAATACGCGCCCATTCGCTGGTTATGGATTCTGGTCTGGCACTTATATGAAGACAGTTTTGCCATTACCATGAGAAAAGCTCTGGAACGCATGCACGTTAATATCGACTTTGGTATTGATAAAGGTATCGGATTGAATGCCGGGCAAGAGCATGCACGCTGGGCCACACCGCCACCAATTGGAATGCCCATTCCATCCTCACCGGAAGAACATGAAGCAATTGCAGCTGAATACAGAGGCTCCTCCGCAATCAATGTGATGGCCGAGGCAATAGAAAAACGGGCCGCCCTTACGGACGCACCCCCGCCAACGCCTCAGCAGAAAAGTGAACCTGATGCTGACACCGACGCTCAGATACAAGCGGGCGATCCCTCCGCCATTACATCCGGGGACACATCAGGAGCAGATACCTCAGGCTCCGGCAGCAGTAGCGGCAATCTGGACAAGAGTGGAGCAGAAGCTCAGGACACTAAAAAAGCCCAACAACAAAAGAAAAAGCCCAGGTCCTCAATTCGACGCTTCAAAAATATTGATTACAGCCATATTGACGGCGACCATAAATCACAGGAAGAACGCGAAAAAGAAGCCCTCAAAAGTAAAGGTACGGTTGTGTCTATTTTGCGCCCTCCCCCAAGTCGCAAAATCACAACGCCAACTCAGACGACAACATCCGGTCCTGTGAATGCCATATCCGAAGACTTTGATCCGGATATGGATCAGGAAGAGTTTGAAGATGATCTTGATTACGATGATCGTTTTACAGAAGAAGAACAACCGACCCCGGAACGTTAATCTTGTCTACCGATACAGATATCTTCGACCGCGCCCTTTTGATACGGAAAAAGCATCGTTTCAAGAACCGCTTTGATCATTATAACTTCTTGCATACCCACGCTCTCCAACTCATTTGCGAGCGTCTGGCTGATATTACGCATCGCTTTCCCGCTACATTATATATGGGACGTCCGGCCTCAAAAGACCTGCTTGGCGACCTTTGCCAAAAAGCCGGGGCAGAAACACTTTTCATGATGGACACGCTTCCCTCATGGGAAAAAACTGATCACCCTTCTCTAATAGGTGACGAGGAATTTCTGCCGTTTGCAAATGGGGGGCTTGATCTGGTCATTGCCAACCTTGACCTGCACCAGACCAACGACCTGCCGGGCAGCCTGATTCAAATCCGGCGTGCCTTAAAACCTGACGGCCTGTTGATCGCCTCACTTTTCGGTGGGGAAACCCTCTGGCAACTGAGGGAAACGCTTGCCTGTGCCGAGCAAAAATTAACCGGAGGGATCAGCCCCCGCGTCCATCCCTTTGCCGATAAACAGCAAATGGGCGCCTTACTGCAACGTGCCGGCTACGCCCTGCCCGTTGTGGACTCAGAATTAATCACTGTGACATACCCGGATATCTTCAAACTCATGCATGATTTGCGCGGCATGGGGGAAGGCAACGTGATCCATCAACGCAACAAAAAAACTCCGCCCAGACGCTTGTTTCACGAGGCGGACAATGACTATAAACAGAACTACAGAGATCAAAACGACCACATAGAAGCAACCTTTGAAATGATGTTCCTGATCGGCTGGTCACCATCGGAAACACAGCAAAAGCCCCTGCGTCCGGGATCGGCGGAAAAAAGCCTGGCCGAGGCGTTAGGCACGACAGAAATACAAACAGGAGAAAAAGGAACCCCATGATTACCGTACATATTATTCCCGTCCTGAATGACAACTACGCTTATGTGCTGGAAGCTGAAAACGGCGATGTCGGCGTGATTGATCCCGGAGAGGCCCGCCCGGTGGTCGCTTTTTTGGAAAAATGCGGTC
>CAKZKV010000266.1 GCA_937124505.1 uncultured Alphaproteobacteria bacterium | reverse complement strand
ACAGCGAGGTGATCGGCGGCGCGCTGGTGGGACGCACCAAAGAAATAACAGAGAAACTTTACTGGTGGGCGAATAATCTGGGCACGACCGGCAGTGTATTTGACAGCTTTTTGTCCTTACGCGGCATGAGAACTATTGGCCTGCGTGTCCGTCAACAAGCGGACAGCGCGCAACAGGTTGCCGAATTTTTACAATCTTCCGACAACGTGACCAAAGTGAACTATCCGGGCTTGCCCAGCCATCCCGGACATGAACTGGCAAAAAAACAGCAGCGCGGCTTTGGTTCCATGCTCAGCTTCGAGATCAAGGGAGGGATCGACAGCGTCAAAACATTTGTCGAGGAACTGGAACTCTTTAGTCTGGCCGAGTCTCTGGGCGGGTTTGAAAGCCTGATCGCCCATCCGCAAACCATGACTCACGCAGCCATGGATGCAGAGTCACAGAAAAAAGCCGGTATTACCGAAACGCTTTTGCGCCTGTCCATTGGTCTTGAAGCCCCCGAAGACCTCATGCAGGATTTGCAAAACGGCCTGAATAAAATTTAATCGGAAGGCAATATCAATGATGGAATTATCCCCGACCGAAGTTTTTGATGTCAAAGTTCTGTTCAAGCAGGAAGAGTACAAAACCAAACTACGTAAAAACTTATTAAACAACACGTTTTTTTCCCGTTTCAAAAAAAACAAGGTTTATGATCTGGCGGAAGAATGTTTTACGAATGAATTTATCTGGGATGAAACTGCATCAGAAACAGAGCGGGTTCAAAAACTGATTGAAGACATTCAGGCCGATAAATTCAAAGCCCCTGCAGAAGCAGTTCATGCCATTGCCCTTGTGGCCTGCTACCGCCCTCTTATTCAAACAGATATTGCAGATAAAGCGCTGGAGTATGCCGAAAAAGCTGATAATCAGACTTATTCCAAACTGCTGACTTACCTCATCCGCGAACCGCGTCAGGAAGAAGAGATCAAACAAGAAATTCAAACCTTCGGATCTATAACAAACAAAACCTCACTTGAAATTAAGCAACAGTATGATGAAAACCCTTACCCCCGCTGGCGAAATATAAAATACCTCGCAGACACACTTGAAAAACAGGACGACGTCAAAATTGAAATCCTGATTGCCGGATGCGGTACAGGTCTGGAAGTTATTAATATCGCCAAAGAACATCCCCATTCCCGAATCACGGCGGTTGATCTCAGCACATCCTGTCTGGCTTATGCAATTCGCAAAACAAAAGAACAAGGGATTGATAATGTTGATTTTTACTGCGGCGACCTGCTGGAGATCAAAGAACTGGGAAAAACCTATGATTACATTGTCGTCACGGGTGTTTTACAACAGCTTGAAAATCCTCTTCAAGGCTGGCGGGCATTAGCCGACGTTCTGGAACCGGGCGGCGGCATGACCGTTTCCCTTTACAGCGAACTGGCAAGATATCCGGTTAATCTCGGTCGTCAGTATATCCATGACAATCACCTTGAATGTAACATCAAAGATGTACGTAAATTCAGGCACCATCTAAAAACAGACCTTCCCAAAGAAAAGCCTCTGGTTCGGTTGGCACTGGGGAGAGGCTTTTACTCTTTTTCGGAAATGCGAGATATACTATTTCCTGTGTTGGAACAACAATTTACGATTCATCAAATCAAAGAGGCCCTCGAAGAAACCGGCCTGATTTTTAACGGCTTTATCCCAAAAGATAAACGTCTGGATGACTTTCTGGCACAACACCCGTATGAGGAAGACAGGAGAAATCTGGACCTGTGGCATGAGTATGAAGTTGCGAATCCCTTGTCTTTTACCGGGATGTACCAGATTGCCTGTCTGAAACCCGCGGCAGAAGAAGGGGAAAAAGCGGCTTGAATACTGGAATTTTGATATGTATCAGATTTTTCTATTAACACCTTCTTAATATGTCTGATATAATAATATTAGATAAGCAGTTCCAGTATGGAACTTTTATATACTTAACGGTAACCTAGGAAAGGAAACTCTTATGTCTAGTGATATTGTACTTGGCGCAGCCTTGCGTTCAAATTTACTATCTCTCCAGAATACACAGCGACAAATTGATATTACACAGCTTCGTCTTGCGACAGGCTTGAAAGTCAATAGTGCTCTGGATAACCCGCAAAACTTTTTTGCGTCTCAATCTTTGAATAACCGTGCATCAGACCTAAACCGTCTGCTCGATGGAATTTCTCAATCCATCCGGACAGTTGAAGAAGCTGACAACGGTGTTACGGCTCTGACATCTCTGATCGAACAGGCTGATTCGATTGTTCAGTCTGCTCGTGATGAACTGGCTGCCTCAGAAGGGGAAGCCCGTCTGCTAGGCGATGTTGATCTGAGTGATATTACAGATTTGACAGCCGCTACCTTTGCCGGTGGTGCCATTGCTGACGGTGACGGATTCTCCATCATCACCACAGACGATGACGGCCAGCAAATTACGGAAGCAATTACGATCAACACAGGTGATACGGCGGCCTCACTGGCTGAAAAAATCACCAATGCTTTTGCCGACAACCAAAATGGTGAAATTGTAGCGCGTATCGTTGATGGTCAGTTCCTTGAAATCGCAAGTGAAGATGGCCGGACTTTCCGCGTTCAGGATAACGCGGCCGGTACAGATCTGACACTGGCGGCCTTCCAGGCTCTTGGTTTCACAGACCAGTTTGCAGACGAAGATGACGGTGCCGGTGGTGCTGCTGTTGCTGCTGCAACTATCTCCAGCGGTAGTACACTGAACTCTATCGGTATTTACGAAGCTGATGGTGATCTGGCAGAAGCAGGTGATGCGATTATCGGTACAGACTTTCTGGATGTTGATGGAAATACCATCATTTCCGGATCAACTCTGGCTGCCGGTGATACCATTTCTTTCACAGTGGATGGCCAAACGGAAACTGTTACCCTGGCTGCGAACACAACATTCCAGGATGTTGTTGATGAAATTAACGATAACGCAAGTAACATTAACGAGCTTGTCGTTGCCGACTTCGACAACCTGACAGGTCAGTTCTCTGTTCGCTCTATCTCCGGTGATGCCACAAACATCGAAATTACGGTAACCGCAGCGGATGTGACAGACTCAACCATCTTTGACTTGAGCCTTGGTGATCCAACAGGAAATCTTGATCCGATTGCAGCATCTGGTAGTGGTAACCCGATTGACCGTGCTTATGCGTTCAGTAAAAGTACAGCCGCTCTGGAAGGTCTGGCAAGTGACTATAACGAAGTCCGTAACCAGATTGACCGTCTGGTGGTTGATGCCAGCTACCGTGGTGTAAACCTTCTGCAAAATGACGACTTGACGACGTTCTTCAACGAAGACCGGACAAGCTTCCTGCAAACAGATGGCGTTGACTTCTCATCAAACGGCCTTGGCCTGACAGAAACCAACTTCGGTAACACGAC
>CAKZKV010000265.1 GCA_937124505.1 uncultured Alphaproteobacteria bacterium | reverse complement strand
CATGCGATGTGGGTAGGAAAAGGGGAGCCTGAAACAACACAGGGCCAAACGGCACTAACCACAATTGCAGAGCAAGAGATCTCACAGCCCGTCCCCGTAGAAGCCCCTGCCGTCGAACTGTAGGGGTACTCCCCCTTCCCTGCTCCACGCAAAACCGCGCCCTTGCGCGTGACAAAACCCCCGTGTCGGAACCCCGGAGGTTTCAGAACGTTTTTGGGAACCGGCACCGTGTCAGACGGACGTCCTAATGCAGACCAGGCGCTGGTAAGTGGGTTGGCTTCAGGGGATCTTCTGCTATGCCAGAATACGGCCAGATACAGAGGCGTACGACCATCGGTGTCCGGCAAATCAACATCGGCTCCTTGATCGACCAGTCTTGCGATCTCTCTTAGATCGCCGTGCCACACAGCAACGTGAAGTTCTGTTTCACCGAATTCGTTGATTGGTGCATCGACGCTGTCTCAACCGTTCAGATTAAACTGTATCTCAAGTTGCAATCTTTTGGGCAATGCCCTCTCATAACCGCCCATCCTCCTGTCCTTTCCATGGTGGGTTATATGCAATTATTATGATATACCAGCGTTTGTCATATTGTGCAATCAGAAAGTGGTTCTTGTATCGCGCAAACGGCTTATGTACATTTTTATTAAAGCCGATACAGTGTCAATATGGGGAAGACTGAAAATAGCCATAGAATCAGAAAAATCTTTTGCGCCGCGCTACAACAGATTGTACAAGAGACGCAATTGACGAAACTGGAACCGCCTGTACTAGGTATTGTTGAGCGCATGCTTGACGAAGTATTGTCTCAAAAGGATGCGTCACCTTTACTGCAAAAGAAAAAAGCAGAATTGTTATATGCAGATGGAAATGTGGCACGGGCAGTGGAACTGTTTGAAGCGGCTCAGGAAGGATTGCCAGAGGACCTTGATATCATTACTGGTCTGGGTGCCGCACTGTATGACCTGGATCGCTACCAAAAGGCACTTCCCTATTTAGAAAAATCTCTCGTATTTTATCCCGACGATGAGATGATACAATTCATGACAGGATTTTGTTTATGGCAGCAAGGAAATAGAGAAGCATCATGTTCTTTACTGATATCCGCGCTTGATAATGCGTATGACGAAATTATGTTGCAGTACCCGGATAAAGTCACTCAATTGCTGAAGTCATACCTGAATAATAGTAATGCGGAAGCTCCGCAGCCAGAGACACCATAGCCATGTTCATGGGGAACTCCTGCTACTACTGACCAAACCAACCTAGCGGCATCGGACACTTATCAACGAATTTAGAGCGCTAAATCCAATTGCATCACATTATCCTGGGCTATGGGGGGCGGCCTCTGGTCAGGATCACCGCGTTGCCAAAGCCAGATAATGAGCTTGGTGTCGCTCTTGTCAGCGTTGCATTTATTGCAGCATAAGACCTCGTTTGTGTGAAAACGGTCGCCCCCCTGAGACAAGGGCTTGACGTGATCGACGACCGCCGTATGGATGTAGCCGAGATCGAGTGTAGTTTTAATATCGCAATAGCTGCAATACGGCCATTCCTCATGCAGCTTGGTAATGCGCTTACCCCGCTTTTGTTTCATAACATGCCTCCTTGCTTCAATTTGTAAGGAGATTTCAATCTCGGAGTCAAGAGATAAACACGGGAATATTTTTATAGAATGGGTCGTTTATGTTGACGCGTATATTATGGAGCTGTTATGAACAGAATATCTTTGGAGGCAACAGGGATGGCAATAAATACGGAATTTCAAACTGCGGTCAATGCCCGCGAGGATGAAAGCAAATTACTTTTAACGGTCGATCACATTCCGGAAATGACGGATCGGCTTTTCGATTATTTTCTTCAAATGGGATGTGAGGCATATGCTAACCGACCGTCGCAGCTTCTGACGCGGCAACTGGATACAAACGATCATGATCTTCTGGCGCATGGCATTACGCTGCGTATTCGCGGCGACCTGCAAGCAGACGGCAGGATCGCGGCAGCGGATATATGTATCAAGGTGTTAGCGGAGGAAGACGCTCCCTCCCCGTTTATGAGGCGTGCGGAATATGAAGCCCCGCTTACAGACTTTTGTGAGTTTGATTTGACGCCGTTAAAAAAGAAGTATCCGCCCCATACGAACCCCGAGTTCCAGGATGTGCTGCACATGGTGGAAAGAGCTAATCTGGAGGAGCAATTCAGAATACTGACAACCCGCCCGCGTCTGGTCATACAAATTCCGAACGGGCATATTGACTTACACCCGGACAAAAAAGCCTGCATAGAGTTACAAGCGGATAACAGTTCATTCGGTGTAGACGACCCTGACAGAGCAGGCCATGGAAAACTGATGCGCTTTGCGTCCGATACGGAGGTCGAGTATGAAATCCTGACAAAAGCATGTATCTATGACGCATCTCCCCGGAAGCATGAGTTTGTGTCAAAGGGTTTGACAGACTATGACCGGGAAAAGGTCTTCCATTTTGTAAATGATCATCTTGAACATCATGTCTTTCCGCGCGGTACATTGATCCCGCATACAGACAGCAAGGCGGAGCGCGGGTTCAGGTATCAAAAGCAGTTGCACGAGGAAATAATGGTGGCGCACGTCGCAACCGCCATGCGGGTAGCATGCTCTTTCACATGGCTGAAGAACCATGAGCAACCGTCCTTGCTGGAAGTATGAGAGACCTGCCGCCCTATACCGCCGGGAGAGTTACGCGCTCTTGAGGTAGTTGCGGACGGTGCGCTCGAGTGTGTCCCCGGTTTCGACATCCTCGAACCACTGGACGGCCTCGGGCTTGTAGCCGTGCGCCTCGAGCCAGCGCCGGATTTCAGCGTGCTGGCTGTCGCTTTTCTGGCTACGGGAGGACACCCGGATGTAAACACCGACACTCATGGAAAAATAGACTACACCCTAAAATGCCGCCTGTTACGCCCCCGCAAGTCCCCGAAAACACAGGGGCAAAACCAACCCGTCCGGAGAGGAATCTAATTTTCCGCAAAGGGCTGATGTCGGAGGTCGCGCCCCTGCCCGTCCGAACGCCCGGAAGCAACGGTCCTTTAAGGTAGGATTTCGCACTCAGCTGCAACTGATCGGTCAATGGGAGCCTAAGCCACGCGGCAAACTAACGTTTAAGAAAACTCTTACGCAGCCGGGCAAGGACATACATTTTCATACCAATCGATGTCTCCGTCCTCGTTTTTGGATTGCAATAATATACTGTCCCATTCTCTTCTTGTTTTTGGATCGATAATCTCGGGTCCCATATCAAAATAGGCGGGTAAGGGCCACCCTCTGGAAATATCGTCTGCATAGCCATGCGGTGCAGCTTGATAACCCGCCTCTTCCATTTCATCAGGGGTCACAACACCGGCATAATACTCTCCCTGGCCATTAACCCAGTACGTTACGAAATTACTTCTCGAGTAATGCCCTATCACAGGGGCACGCTCTTGCAAGAACGTCTCTATAGGTGTGCTATCGCCATCCAGGGAAGCGATTTCAAATTCCTGAGCAACTCGCATAAACAGGCCGTCCAGTTTTAATGCCCGTCCCTCTACATCAAGAGGCTTGAGTCCAAGAGCCTCTGATTGTGTGGCGAAAGCTGCTTGTACTGCGGGTTTTAGAATATCTCTAGCATTAATACTGCGGGGTTGCATGGAAACGTTCTCCTCTAATATTTATCGCATTTATATGTAAGTTAATACAGAGTTATTTTCATATTGCAAGTATTTTTTATATCCTCCGCCTTCCCGGTCCCTGCGCATGGTGGAAGCATGCCCCAAAATGAAAAACCCAGATAGCTATCCAGATATCAGGACAACAGCGAAAGAAAGGGCTGTCCCCTTACAGATGCCGATCAGGTCGTCTCTGGCACGCGGACGTATGACGATCTCAGGCATCTACCCCCGCTTCTTCGCGGGCGGTGCGTCGAATGTCTGCCATATCGAGCGGGATGTCCCCGCCGCTGTCCTCCCCCTCGATGAGGGCCTGACGGAGCGCATGAAGCTTCTGTTCGCGTTCCTCGAGCAGTCTGAGCGAGGCGCGAACAACCTCACTGGCGGAGCCGTAGCGTCCGGTCTGTATCTGCTGCGCGATGAACCCCTCAAAGTGGTCGCCGAGAGAAATGCTGGTGTTCTTGGCCATGTGCGAAACCTCCTTCCGAATACCAATAAATACCATATATTGGTAACATCCGGCAAGAAAAACCCCCGTTTTGTCTTGTGCAGATGTCGTCATTCTGCTCTTGACGGACAGCTCTTTTCTGCTTTGACATATTAAACAAATTGTCGTTATATGAGAAGAAAACGAAATAGAAAGGGATAATAGATGAATTTCAAGGACGCATTTTATGGAGTAATGGAACCGGCTCGCTTACTCAACGACGCAATAAACGTAATAGACAGAAACCGCGAGCCAGACCTCACAGAAGAAATATCAACAATGCGAGACGCCTTGGAGGGTGTCTGGGGTCAGATAGACGTACCATTCGGCTTCAATTACGCGAGTCCAAGCGAAGAAGACCTGGACGCGGTCCCCCTGACCATGGAGCAGATCAAAGCAGCTTTTGTGCAAGCCGATGTCGATCCGGCAATTTTGTCATATGTGGCGGAGTTTATAGACAACCCGGATCATCAAAGACTGATGCCAAATCGGTCTGAGGATCACAGAACATGGGCAGCGGGCCAGGCAAGGAGTTTAGGCACCGTGCTGACAAGCAACGTTCCTCCTCAGCCAGTCCTTGCCATGTAAGCGAGGCCGTTCCCGCAAACGGACATAACCAAGGGCACCCTCTCCCCTGCCCCCGCAGACGCCCGGTGCTCGTTAGAGAGCCGGGTTCTGGAGGTTGTGATGTTCCCAGCCGGTCGTGATCCGGAACAATCCCGGATGCCGCCGGAAGAAGCGCATGACCTGCCCCATGCCCTGATCGAAGTAGGCCAGCCGCATGTCCTCATCGCAGGCCACGCGTTCCAGCGAGGCGACCCAGAGGGACCGGCATCCGTGCCGCACCCCTGCCCCGTACATCTCGACCAGGGCCAGCACGGGTCTAATCCTACAAAGGTACCGTTTTTTCCGCAGAGTTAATTTATTATGCCAAAGATTGTCGGTTCTGCGCTATGACACGGGAGACAAAAAAACGCCGGAAATTCAATCAAACCGCTTCAATGGCAAAATCCCGCTGAAATTTCGGAATTTTGATGATCCCCTTCTGAATGTCAGAAATCAGGTCGGCATAGCGTTTTGAATCCGGTTTTGGTTGCAAATTGCTCATAATATTTTTTCCTGTCTAAATACACCTTGAAAGAGAGACATTTTCATCAATCCTCTTCTCCTGTTTTTTTGATGTTTTTCCAGCTAATAACATTGGTGTTTTGTCGCTTTTGTTCTTTTGTTCCTGCATAAATCAATGCGGAATGTGTCGCTTCGTCACCGGCAAAATCCATGTAGCGTTCAAGATTTTTGAAATAATCTTTTGTGACAGTTTCGCCGGATTTGATTTCAATAGGAAAGAGCTTCTCACCCTGATCTATGAGAACATCAATCTCGTTCCCTGTCTTATCACGCCAGAAATAGAGGTTTGAACGCTTGCCCTGATTGAAACGGTATTTTAGAAGCTCGGATATGGCCCAGGTTTCAAAGAGCGCCCCGCGCATGGAATGCGTTTTAAGCTGCTCCGCGTTTTCGATTCCCAAAAGTCTTGTGGCGAGCCCGGCATCATAAAAATAAAGCTTCGGCGATTTGATAAGCCGTTTATTGAAGTTTTTGTGATGGGGCTGTAACAGGTGAACAATATAATTGGCTTCCAAAACCGAAATCCAGGCTTTGGCTGTGCTGTGCGTAATGCCGCAATCATTGGCCAGAGAGGATAAATTCACAATCTGTCCGGTGCGAGCGGCGCACATGGCCAGAAATCGCTGAAAATTGCTGAGGTCACGAACATTGACAAGCTGGCGTACGTCGCGCTCAATATAGGTATCAGTATAATTGTTGAGCCAGATATCGGGTGTGTAATCATGGTCGTAGATAGGCGGGTACAGACCCTTGTATAGCAATTCTTCCACTGTGGAAGGTGCCCTGCCCTCCTTTTGGAGTTCTTCGTATGAAAAGGGCAAGAGAGATAGTTTGGCCACCCGACCAGCAAGACTTTGCGTTACACCAGACATTAACCCAAATTGCTGTGAGCCAGTCAGGATGTACCGGCCGGCTTTCTTGTTCTCATCTATAAAACCCTGAAGATACGAAAACAGATCAGGGGCTCTTTGCACTTCATCAAAAATAGCGCCATCTTTATATTGGTTAAGAAAGCCGCGCGGATCATCTTTCGCAAAGTTACGTGTATCAATATCCTCAAGGCTCACATAGGGTTTATTCGGGAAGACTTTCTTCGTGATTTCCGTTTTCCCGGATTGGCGCGGTCCTGTGATAACCAGAGCCGGAAACTGGCCGGCCAGCTTTTCTAGTGTTTTTTGCGCTGTTCTCGGAATAAAAGTCATGGGTAGGAGTATAGTAGAGATTGGACAAATTGCAAATTGAATTATCAATCTGTCCGTAACATGGTTTTCAGGCTTCTTTGGCCTTTGTCGGGATAGCGGGCTTTTCTGCCGCATCGTTTGAAGACCCCCAAGGAAACCATTTTTTCTTGGGCTTGGGTTCCAGTTTGGCCGCAATCCGGCTTTGATTATCTTGGAGATCTTTAATGGCCGCCATAAGCTCGTTTTGTTTTTCGGCTTGCTCTTCCCCTTTTTTGGATAGATCGGGAAGCAATTTCAGTTCTGAAGACTGATTTTTGATGATAGCCATAGCGTCTTCATGGAGTTTTTTAAAGGTTTCCTTTTCCTCGGTAAGCGTGTCAACCTTTTCCTGAAGTTGTTTGTCTACGTGCCTGTTGGGCCTTTGTAGGATTAGACCCAAGATACATAACCGTCCGGCGGTTACCTCATGAACATGCATCACACGTCCATTTATTGTCTGGAATGACTATAGCTTTACAGCCGCCAAATGTTTTTTCAGGAACTATCTTCCTTGTTCTTTGTTAGCAACATAACTTCATAACAAACAGACTCGAAAGGAGAATGATTATGACGAGAAGATTTTTACCAGGTATTTCAGCTTTGGCAATTATGGCTGCTATGCCTGCTTTAGCTGAAACATATAATGGCTCCACAGAAAAATCAGGCCATGCTGAAACTCAGGCACACTCCAATGGAGATATTACGAAAGATGCCAAGAAGGTTTGGGAAAAAACCAAAGATACCGTCTCCCATGCTGCAGAAAACGTTTCGGAAACAACCCGGGAAACTTATCAGGATATTAAAGCAGAGCTTGTGAATGAGACAGATACAAGCAGCATGGATTCCGATGTATCCAGAGTGATGATCGACCAGCGTATGACGGCGGCCGGCATGATTGGTCAACCTGTATATAACCAATCTGGTGAGCGTGTTGCTAAAATTGAAGATATCATTATTGGCCGTAATGGTGATGCCATGATGGTCGTTTTGGTAGACGGCGACTGGACCGGGTTGGGAAAAATGGCAGCATTTGATTATAACATGATTACTGACCGTAATGCAGAAGGGGATGTAATTGTCCCGCTGACTGAGGATATGCTCAGTAGAGCAGCTTCGTTCTCATATGATCGCGGTGATTACAGTGACACTGTGAAAGTCATCCCGAGTAATGGTTACAGTGTCGCACAATTACTGGATACACAACTCGTGAATCCGAAGGGGGAAGAAATAGCGGAAGTTGACAATATTTCTTTCCGGAACGGCGAGGCTGACCGATTGATTGTCGGGTTCGGTGGTGTCCTGGGTATTGGAGAAAACCAGGCCGCATTGGATTATAGTGCTTTGCATCTTGCTCCAAACCCGAAAAGTGATGATCGCCAGCTTGATTTTAAATTGACGGCGGCCCAAGTACAGCAGTTTGAAAATTTCAAAAATGCGGCTGTGAACTAACTATAAAAAGCGAGTCTGTGTTAGCTGACGATATTGATGCAGACTCTCTTATTGCTAACATGACAACTTTTAAAAAGGAGA
>CAKZKV010000264.1 GCA_937124505.1 uncultured Alphaproteobacteria bacterium | reverse complement strand
CTTGCGGCCCATCTATACAGCGCTTCGGATACGCCAGACCATCACGTTATGTATATAGCAGGGGCAATCGGGGCAACGCTGAGCTTGCCATTTTTGTGGTTTCAGAAAGGGTTGCTGGCTCATGTTAAACTGGGGTCATCAGGCCAGGAACGCTTCTGGATGATTCTGTCGCTGATTATTCTGACGATAGTATTGATTAGCCTTACATATACATTCGTGGCGGAAAAGGTGACATATGGCGAATATACAGCCATCAGAACAGTGATTGGTTTGCTGTTTGTTTATCTGTCCGCGACTTATTTGTTTCGAATTTATCCCCCGCCTATCCGCGCGCTGACCAGACCAGTTGTGAAAGAAGAACTGACGGAAGAAGAAAAAAAGATGCTTGAGCAAATAGAGCATAAGCTGGAACTTGAAAAAGTGTATCTGGAGGCGTCTTACAGCCGCAGTGATATGGCAAGAGAGCTGGCGATCTCAGAAAGCCTGCTGTCTCGCCTGATGAATCAGAATTTTAACGATAATTTTCCGAGTATTCTGAATAGTTACAGAGTGAAGGAGGCGTGTCAGCTTTTGGAAGAAACGGACGCTGCGATCCATGTCATTGCGGAAGAAGTCGGGTTTAATTCCCTGGCAACATTTAACCGGGTTTTTAAGGACCAAATGGCTGAAACTGCTTCAAAATATAGACAGAAAAAAGTTAAGGAAGCTTCAAGAAAAATAGCCTGAATCCTTATTTCCACATAAGGTGTTATCACTTTGTTATTATGATGATTCGTGCCGCACTATTTAAGGATTTGTTTAGGGTTTTTGTAGGAATCTGGAAAAGATAGGTTTTTATATTTGCAAAAATGCGTGTATCATAAAGCCAAAAGTTTTTACCACTCTAAACATGACTAAGGAGACTTAAAATATGACGAAACGTCCACAAACAGAAAAGGGTTTTACACTCGTAGAACTCGCCATTGTTCTTGTGATTGTCGGCCTCTTGATTGCCGGTATTCTGAAAGGACAGGAACTGATTACAAACTCACAGATTACATCGACTATTTCCCAGATTGAAGGTCTTGGCGGTGCTGTGAATACATTCAAGCAGAAGTATGGTGCATATCCCGGAGATATGTCCAATGCAGACACTCGCTTGATTAATTGTGCGGCCAACCCATGTAACAACGGGGATGGCGATTCGATTATTGACGTACAGGTTGGTGCTATCAATGCAATTACCAACGAATCTGCCTACTTCTTTAACCACTTGAGAGCGGCTGAACTGATTACCAGCTTTGACGGAACAGCATTTGCTCAATTCGGTGCGGCTTTCCCGGGTGCGTCCATCGGTGGTGGATACATGGTTGGTGATACAAGAGCAGCAGGTGCCCCAACAGGTTTCGCTGCCGCTGAAATGCGCCCTGGCCCATATCTTGTTCTGACGGGTCAGATTGCTGCTGTGACAGCTAACACAGGGATCCTGACACCGTCACAAGGGGCCCGTATTGACCGGACCATTGATGACGGCCAGACATCTTCAGGTGCTGTGATTTCTCAGAACACAGCAAACGCTTGCCGTACAGGTGCTGGTGACGATGATTATGCAGAAGACGATCAAGACAATGCATGTGTCATTGCTTACAGACTGCCGAAATAAGGCTCGCCCTTGAAAAAATCTTGAAAAAGCCCGCAATATGAATGCGGGCTTTTTTATGCAGAGCAGGAAAAAATAACGTAAGATCAATTTATTTCATGGTAAAATCAGATATGCAGAAATGGTCATTGAAAATGAATATCAATCAGGAAAAAGGTGTAACGCTTGTCGAACTGGCAATTGTTTTGGTGATTATCGGGTTATTGGTTTCCGCTATCCTGAAAGCACAGGAACTGGTCAATAATGCGCAGATTAACTCTACGATTGCCGAACTGGAGCTAATGACGGGTGCTGTCAATAATTTTGACGAGAAGTATGGTGTTTATCCCGGTGATATGGCGAATGCCAGTTGGCGAATTCCCGGCTGCGATGCCGATCCGTGTAATAACGGCAACGGAGATGGAGTTATTAATGTGACTCTGGGAAACGCGAATACCACATCTGATGAAAGTGCCTACTTTTTTAATCAGCTACGTATGGCTGAGTTCTTGTCCGGTTTTTCCGGCAGAGATATCGCATCCTTTGGGGAAGCTTTTCCAAACTCTCCAGCAGGTGGCGGGTTTATGATTGGCGATACTGAAAATGGTGGTGCGTTA
>CAKZKV010000263.1 GCA_937124505.1 uncultured Alphaproteobacteria bacterium | reverse complement strand
AGGAACAAAGCTTCTTCCACAGCGGAATTACCGCCGCCGATCACGACTACTTCCTTGCCCCTGAAGAAAAATCCGTCACAGGTCGCACAGGCGGACACGCCCAGACCCTGAAATTTCGTTTCAGATTCCAGCCCCAGCCAACGCGCCTTGGCCCCGGTTGAAATGATAACCGTATCGGCGGTGTAAGTCGTCCCGCTCTCCCCCATAGCCGTAAAAGGCTTTGTATCAAAATTCACATCAGTAATGTAATCATACACAGTCTTTGTCCCGACATTTTCCGCCTGTGCTTTCATCTGCTCCATCAGCCACGGCCCCTGAATCGGCTCTGCAAAGCCCGGATAGTTTTCAACGTCCGTGGTAATCGTCAATTGCCCCCCCGGCTCACGTCCTAGAATTTGCAGAGGTTCCAGACTTGCACGCGCCGTATAAATAGCAGCCGTATATCCCGCCGGGCCTGATCCAATAATCAGGACTTTCGTATGTATCGTTTCACTCATGATCATAACCTAGGTAGCTTTTGATGTTTCGTAAAGTCCTATTCGTGAGGAATCCCCATTTTGTTACGCACAACATCCGCAATGTTCTGCGCTTCATGAACGGACTGATACTCATAAGGTTCCAGCTTTCCGTCAAAAACCCGGACATACCCACGCTCCAGAATATGATGGTGGAATAAATCAATGCGTTTGGCCCCGCCCTCCAGAGGTATGATATAAGTCGGCTTTCCTGTGCTCAGGGCATCGGACACCATGGACACACTATCCGCCGTCACTAATATGTAATCCGCCCAGGCCAGAAAAGCTATATAAGGGTTTTCACCGCGACCATCCCAGAAATATGTCTGCCCATCGTTTGGAAAGGCCTCTTTCAGCAAAACCATATTCTCTTCTCCCGTCCGGCGTGAAGCTGTGATCATCAAGCTGGTGTTTTTATCGGATTGCAAAGTTTTCAATTGCCCTATCAGGTTTTCAACCGTCTGGCGTGACATTTCATAAGCCTTGCTCTTACCACCAATCATCACCGCCACACGCGGCGAGTTCAGTTGCCCAAATTGCGGAAATTCTTTTTTTGCTGCTGCCAGCTTCTCACCATTAATCTTATTCGGGGCCGTACTAGTGACGATCACATTCCCGCCCCGAGTCGGGTCATGGTACGGTACAGCAACCAGATCAAACTGATCCGGACTGACCCGTGGGTCTTGCAAATGCAGCGTAAATGTCTTTCCAGCACTTTGCTTCTTGACGTATCTGGCCGCTGCGATGGCCTTGCGTCCACTTGTAATCAGTAAATCCGGCCACGGTGGCTCCAGTTTCTCCTGAAATGTGCAAGCGGCTTCAAGCCCCAGCCACGGAGAGAATGTCGCCCATGGCTGTTTCAGTCCGCTCCTGATAATCCGGGGAACCACCCCCAGACATTCTGCAACCCCGATACACTGGTTTTCTGTGCCTGCCATGCCTTCTGTCACAACCCAGCATGAGATATTTGTATTTTTTTCCATATCGCTTTATATTTTAACTTGTATTCTAAATACTATGATTTTATACAATACAGTTTCTATCCTTCAAAAAGGAACTATAAATAACAGGGCAGAATGAGACGACAAAAACTAGACAGAACTGACCTC
>CAKZKV010000262.1 GCA_937124505.1 uncultured Alphaproteobacteria bacterium | reverse complement strand
ACATTAGTGATATGGCGATTGAATATTATCCTCACGGCAACCAGAAAGTGGCGGTTAAGGAACTGATTTATAACAGCCCCACCCAGCGGACACAGACCAATTATCCCAACTCACAAAGCAAAGGGGATACGGAAGCCTACGTCTATAATAAAAAGGCGGAGTTAATTGATAAGGGCAATGATGAATTATACGGCCCGGCCTTGCACACACGCTATGAATATCGCTATGAGAATCTGAATAAACCTATCACCAAAGCGCTGCATATTACACCGGGCAATAATCCTCTGCGACGGATCAATCTGGAATGGATTAATTACCAGGCTTTCTCGGATAAATCGCACACGCACGTCCTGTTTATGCAATATGCCCGGCAGCGCGGTCTGAAAAAAGCACTGGAACTCATCCCCGAATATGACCAGATGGAATATATCGACACTTACAAACACAGCATGGTTGATTTTTGGCATCCGGCGGAAATCTGGAAGAGCTGGGAAGAGGTCGTAAAAGCCTCAGGTATTTTTGATAATGCAGAGTAACGGGCACTTATAGTTTTTGGGTCTACTTTGGGTCTAAATGGCACTTAACCCTCCAAAATAGGTACTTTTTAGGGGGAAAATTTGGGTGCAAACCCTTCAAAATTTAGGTCGGAGACCCATATTTGGGGGGGGTGGATGGGTCTCTCCTACCACTTTTGAAGTGGATACAAGTTATTGTATTTAAAGGCACAATAGACGATTTCCAGCAAAATACACAGACCCAAATTTTGAGCCCTCCCCCTTTTTTACGGCTTTTTGCCCTAAAAAGGTGTTTAATTATTTACAGAAGAAGTCAATCATCTACGCTTTCCGCATTACTACTTAATCAAGGAAAGCGATCATGTTGTTTACACAAGATACCGAAGCCGAATTGCAACTGGACTTGCATAAATTTAAAAATACTTACAATTTTAAGCCGCGCAAAGATACACACCGTCACGATAAATATCTCGTCATGAGTTGTTTGCAAAAATCTGTACGACGCGGCGATCTGGATCATGCGCTCTATGCAGCGTTCCTTTTAAAATCGCACAACGATAATTGTCTGTGGAACAGGTTGAAGACGATTGCGCTGGAAGACATTGGGTTGGCAAATATTCCACTGGCGTTGCAAGTTTTGTATGTTGCCGGGAAACGGGAATGGCGCAATAAGCACGGGGGATGCGCTCACATTCTAAGCTATCTTATCCATCAATTGTGCAACTCCACACAGTCACGAACGCTTGATGATGCATTATACGTGGCTGAATACCACCCGGATTACCAAGAACAGCGTTTGATTTATTCAGGTATGGATGAGACAGAACTTTACAAGCTGTTTCTGGATCAGGAACTCAATGTGATTGAACAGGTGCTGGTATGCCGCTTCTTGTGCGGCAGTCGCTATTCGTCACAGATACTGGAACTGCAAAAGCGCAATCCGAATATCCTGTACGATCTGGCAAAAGCCGTTGGCTTGCCTGCCCCTTACTATGAACTTCTGAAGCTATCCAAGTCACAAGAATATTTTACAGCGCTCCTGCCTTGCCTGATGGCGTATGAACAGGCCAGCGATTTAAAGGTAATTGAGGAGGATATTGATCCTGCTGAATTAATCGCCGGACTGCCTGCATATACATACGATCGTCATACCCGAACAGGTAAGCAGGCGTTCCGCAGGGTCTTGGACACACAGCCTGAAATAAATGAGTTTTTAAAAATCAATGCGACGGATCGCGATCCCGTTAATCTGATCGGCTGGGCGGTGTTTATTCTGGAGGGACAGATACTGAATGAACGCCTGACCTTTAAAGTCAATGAACATATTCGAACACAAGCGGCGGAAGCATGGCTTTATAGCGGTGGACTGCCAATAGATGCACAAAAAGAATTTCTAAAACTTATTGTACAACACCGGCATGACATAGACCGGGCACGACAGGATATACGGTAAAGAGGCTGATATATTTGATAGTATGACGTTTGAGGATACGGCGAA
>CAKZKV010000261.1 GCA_937124505.1 uncultured Alphaproteobacteria bacterium | reverse complement strand
AGCCACATTTTATGAGTAATGAGCCACGATCAATATTGAGCTTAATACCGTGACCATTAAGCACTAAAGGCTTATGAATGATCCGTCGTTTCCGAGCCTTATATTGCGGTATAGGATTAACTTTTCGTTCCCAAAAGTCCCCACGCTTCGCCCAAAAATCATCATTGTTTGAGTCGCAAATATCTGCTTTTTTCTCTGCTAGCCCCATAGGTAATGATTAGCATTTTTCAGAGTCCGACACTACCCGCAATCCCACTTTCTCCAATAAAAACAACCGCTACCAGTTAAGGAAGCGGTTGTCTTGTTTATTCTGGTTAGTGTGGTCAAAAAAGTGGAACTCTTTTCCCTTTCACTATACCCCCCGCTTGAAGCGGGCTTTTTATTATGTATCAGAATTTGAGCCGTTTGGCGTTTTGCACCTGTGGCAGGTTTGCCACTTCATCAAACAGGGCATCCGGCAACGGCGCATCCAGAGAAATCAGACAAACGGCGGTTCCTGTGTCCTTCTGCCGTCCTAAACGGAAATCGGCGATATTCTGCCCGCCTTTGCCAAGGATGGTTCCAACAGACCCGATCAGTCCCGGCTTGTCATCATTACGAATGAAGAGCATATGCGGCGTGATCGCGGCTTCACACGGCACGCCCTCGATTTCCACCAGACGCGGTTCTTTTCCTGTGAACAGGGAGCCAACAATCGTTCGTGTCCGTTCCTCTGTTTTAATAGTGACAGAGATGGAACTGCGCCACTGGTTATAGGCGGTGTTATGCGTTTCAGAAACACTGATCCCGCGGGTTTCCGCCACCATCGGTGCATTGACCATGTTCACGCTATCCATCAGCGGACGCAAAACGTTACAAATAATCAGGGCCGTCAAAGGCTTTGTATTCAGCCCGCCGACGGTACCGTCATATCTGATTTCAATGCCCTGAATGGCATTGTCCGTAATCTGCCCGGCAAAAGAGCCAAGCTGTTCCGACAATTTCATATAAGGCTTCAGCTTCGGCGCATCCTCCGCAGAAATAGACGGCATGTTCAGGGCATTCATAACCGCCCCGTCTACCAGATAATCCGCCATTTGTTCCGCGACCTGCAGGGCCACATTCACTTGCGCTTCTGTGGTGGACGCGCCAAGGTGCGGCGTACATACAACATTTTCATGACCGAATAAAACGTTTTCCTTGGCGGGTTCGACTTCAAACACGTCCAGTGCCGCGCCTGCAACATGACCAGAATCAAGGGCTTCCTTCAAGTCAGCTTCCACAATCAAACCACCGCGCGCCGCGTTAATGATTTTCACGCCTTTTTTCATTTTGGCGATGGTGTCTTTATTAATCATACCCGCAGTTTTATCGTTTTTCGGCACATGAAGTGTGATGAAGTCAGCTTCCGGCAGAAGAGCTTCCAGTTCAACTTTCGTCACACCGATTTCTTCCGCCCGCTCAGGCGTTAAAAACGGATCATAGGCCAGAACTTTCATTTTGAGGCCCAGAGCGCGGTCAGCCACAATCGAGCCAATATTTCCGCAGCCGATCAGGCCGAGCGTCTTGCCGGTGACTTCCGTTCCCATGAATTTGGATTTTTCCCATTTGCCTTCGTGGGTTGAACTGGAGGCTTGTGGCAATTGACGGGCGAGAGCAAACATCAGGGCAATCGCGTGTTCCGCCGTGGTAATCGAATTCCCGAACGGGGTATTCATGACCACAATTCCCTTTTCCGTTGCGGCGGGAATGTCCACATTATCCACGCCGATCCCGGCGCGGCCAATCACTTTCAAATTTTTAGCGGCGTTAATAATATCAGCCGTGACTTTGGTGGCCGAACGGATTGCCAGCCCGTCATAATCGCCGATACAAGCCGTCAGCTCTTCCGGGGTCATGCCCGGCTTCACATCTACGTCACAGCCTTTGTTTTTGAAGATTTCCGCAGCAAGCGGGTTCATTTTGTCCGAAATAAGGACTTTTGGTTTTCTAGACATCGATTTTACTCCTATTTTTGTCTTGTACAGGAAAAACAGGATTTCAGATGTAACAGGTCTATAGAGGAAAAGCGAGAGAAATTTTTGCTCTCTGTAACCTTGGGGACAGTATAGTTATACTGTCCCCAAGGTTAATTATGCAGCTTTACTTTTCTGCGCATTCGCTTTGGCATTGCTGTAAGCCCAGTCCAGCCACTCTGTCAGGCATTGCAAATCGGAAGCTTCCACCGTTGCGCCGCCCCAGATACGCAGGCCGGCAGGCGCATCGCGGTAAGCCGCAATGTCATAAGCCGCGCCTTCGGTATCCAGTGGTTTGACCATATTCGCTTTGATGAAATTGGCCTGCTCATCAGCCGGGACATTTTCCACAAACCATGGGTCTGTAATTTCCAGACAGATGGAGGTGCGGGAACGGGACGCCGGGCTTTTCGCCAGAAAGCTTGCCCAGTCACTTTTGGCAACCCAGTTTTCAAGCACGTCCAGATTTTCCTCCGAGCGGCGGATCGTTGCCTTTAGTCCACCGATCTTCTCAACCCAGTTTAAAGCATCCAGACAATCTTCAACGGCCAGCATGGATGGCGTATTAATCGTTTCTCCTTTAAAAATCCCGTCAATCAGCTTGCCGCCCTTGGTCATACGGAAGATTTTCGGCAGCGGCCATGCCGGTGTATAACTTTCCAGTCGTTCAACCGCACGCGGAGACAGAATCAGCATGCCATGAGCAGCTTCACCGCCCAGAACTTTCTGCCAGGACCAAGTCGTTACGTCCAGCTTGTCCCACGGCATGTCATAGGCAAAAACCGCAGATGTTGCGTCACAAATCGTAATTCCCTCCCGATTCGCGGGAATCCAGTCGCCATTTGGCACACATACACCGGATGTTGTGCCGTTCCAGACGAAAACACAATCATGTTTACCGTCATATTTGTTCATATCCGGCAGATCGCCGTAATCGGCTTTATAGCTTTGAACATTTTCCAGACTGAGTTGCTTTGTCACGTCCGTCATCCAGCCGGAAGAAAAACTTTCCCATGCAAAGACATCCACCGGCCTTTGACCCAGCATCGACCACATGGCCATTTCCACGGCACCCGTATCAGAAGCCGGCACAATACCGATGTTGTAATCTTCCGGAATGTTCAAAAGCTTGCGATGTTGCTCGATCAAATTCAAAAGTTTGGCTTTCAAAGGCCCGGCGCGGTGTGATCTGCCAAGATCGGCGTTTTCAAGGGCGCCGAGTGACCAGTCAGGCCGTTTGGCACAGGGGCCAGAAGAAAAACAGGGGTTTACAGGTGTTTGTGATGGTTTTTGCATGATTTTGCCTCAATTTTTTTACTATTTTTGCTTAACACGAAAAACGGGGCAAGACACGTTTTTTTATTCATGTTAAACATAAAAACATGTCTTATGTTTTGACCTTTGTTGCCGGGGACCCAGTGAACAACCCTCTGACCGAAGAATTCCCTGCTTTTTTGCAGGATAAAGGTTATACACTGACGGGCTTTGACTGGCTGGAGCCACAAATGGCCCTGGATATTTTTACAGAAAAGAACCTGCCGAAATCCGAGATACAAAATATGCGCAACCTGTTGATGGACGCGCAAATAGATGTCTTTTTCATGCCGGTTTTGGGCCGCCGGAAAAAATTACTTCTGGCGGATATGGATTCGACCATCGTGGTCGGGGAGACTCTGGACGAACTTGCTGCTTTTGCAGGGATGCAAGACCGTGTCGCGGAAATTACCCGCCGCGCCATGAACGGCGAAATTGATTTTCAGGACGCGCTGAGAGAGCGGGTAGGGCTTCTGAAAACCCTGTCTATCGACGCTTTGGAAGAAACAGCTTCCGCCATACAGATTATGCGCGGAGCAAAAGAGCTGGTCGAAACCCTGAAAGACCATGACGCAAAAACCGTGCTGGTCACAG
>CAKZKV010000260.1 GCA_937124505.1 uncultured Alphaproteobacteria bacterium | reverse complement strand
GGGGCCGGCATTGGTCAAAAACATGCGCGATCAAACCGGGGCCGGCAGCGAGGAAATCATTCGGGCCTATCTGATTGCCAAGGACATCATCGACCTGAAAGATCTGTGGCTGACGATCAGCCATCAGGATCTTGAGGTTCTGGCCTATGTCAAACTGCGTGCCTTGCGCGATCTTTCAAAACTGACGCAAGATCTGACCCTGTGGTTCCTGAAGCACAAGATCAATGACCTGAACATTAACAAACAGGTCGAACTCTACGGCATGTCCCTGAAGGAAATCCGCAAGGATATGCCTCGCATCCTGCCTGAAAAACTGGCCAGGGTGATTGAGGACAAAAAGGAAAATCTGCTGTCTGACGGCTTTCCTGAGCATATCGCAGACTTCCTCTCTCAGTCTTCCCTCCTTGGTGCCAGCACAGATATCATTCGCATTGCAACGGAAAGCCCGCGCAAGCCTGCCTTGAAACTGGTGACGACCACCTATTTCCGCATTGAGGAATTGTTCGGGTTTAGCTGGCTGTACTACAAGGCCGGCCACATAGATGCGGAGGACAAATGGAACGCACAGGCGAAAAAATCGCAAATGGAGCAACTGGCACGTATTCAGGCATCCCTGTGTGAAGAAATCATCAACGACCTGTGCAAGAAAAACAAGCAGGATCGCGAGATCAGTGAAAAAGACATTATTCACTGGGCCAAAGCAAGAGGGGAACATTACAACAACCTGCATATTCTGCTGACCCAGCTCAGACGGGCGGGCACATTCGACCTTGCCATGCTGACCCTGGCGGCGAACAGCCTGCAGGCAATCTGTGATAAATAACGATGACCTTGCATTTTAACATCCTGACCCTGTTTCCCGAAATGTTTCCCGGCGTACTTGGTCAATCCCTCAGTGGTAAGGCGCTGGAGAAAAACCTCTGGTCTTATCAGTGTGTCAATATCCGCGATTTCGCGACCGACCGCCATAAAACTGTGGATGACACGCCCTATGGCGGCGGGGCGGGCATGATCATGCGGGCGGATGTCATTGAAAATGCGCTCCTGTCCGTCCCTGCGCCGGGGCGAAAAATATATCTCTCTCCGCGTGGCAGGGTTCTCAACCAGAAGCTTGCCGAAGACCTCTCCAGAGAATCCGGCATTTCCTTATTATGCGGGCGTTATGAAGGGGTTGATCAGCGGGTTCTGGACGCGCATGACTTTGAGGAAATCAGTATCGGCGATTATGTGTTGTCAGGCGGGGAGCCGGCGGCCATGATCCTGATGGATGCCTGTATCCGCCTGATTGACGGGGTCATGGGCAACAAAAACACCGCAGGCGAAGAAAGCTTTGCCGATGGTTTGCTGGAATACCCGCACTACACGCGCCCCGCTAGCTGGACGGATGCAAACGGCCAGACGCACAACGTGCCGGATATCCTGACCTCCGGCGACCACGGGAAAGTCAAAAAATGGCGGGAAGAACAGAGTCTGGATATTACAAAACGTATGCGTCCTGATCTTTTGAATAAAAACACTTGATATCATTGTTAAAAATAGCTTATAAAGCAGCAACAAAAAGATAAATGATCCGCGCCGCGCAAAATGCATGGTATTTCGGGATCTGATAAGGAGAAAACGTAATGAACACACTACAAAAATTTGAAGCCAAAGAGCTTCAGAAATATACAGACGGCAAAACAATTCCTGATTTTTCTGCCGGTGATACCATTAAAGTCAACGTGAAGGTGAAAGAAGGTACGCGTGAGCGTGTGCAGGCCTATGAAGGTGTATGTATTGCCCGCAGTGGCTCTGGCCTGAATGCCAGCTTCACAGTCCGCAAAATCAGCCTTGGTGAAGGCGTTGAGCGGGTCTTCCCACTTTACAGCCCGCGTCTGGACAGCATCGAACTGATCCGCCGCGGTTCCGTCCGCCGTGCAAAACTTTACTACATGCGCGACCTGCGCGGTAAAAAAGCCCGTATTGCCGAGCGGACAACAGGTCACGGTATTGCCAAGGCCAATGCGGAAAAAGAAGAAAAAAGAGCCGCTAAAAAGGCACAGAAAAAAGACTCCGCCAAAAAAGAAAAGTAAGAATACTGACAGTTTAGGAATTCAAAAAAACCGCTCTAAAGGGCGGTTTTTTTATGTTTTGAGTTATAGTGATTCCAAATAAGAATTGGACACTTTTCAAATTTCAAATTCGTCATTGCACGGCTTTGTCCGTGCAATCCATGGATCACACGCATA
>CAKZKV010000259.1 GCA_937124505.1 uncultured Alphaproteobacteria bacterium | reverse complement strand
ACAGTTCTTCCCGGGCGGAAGGTGGGGCGGGTTGCATACGAATGTTCAAAGCCATTATGGGGTCTCCAACTATTACTTTATAATTTGTTATGGATGCCCGAAAGGGCAGCCGCAAAGTGGAAAGTTATCGGATAAGAGCGTTCATCGTTTAGCTCTAAGAATCGAAAACTAATACTTTAGAAAGTCTGTCACAGACTTTTCAGAGACGGAAGGGGATAACTCCGATTTCCTGTGGATAAGTAAGGGATAACCTGATTTTTTTTAGTTTTTCTTGCGCATAGTCAGGAAAATAATCTCATCTCCGTATTGAATCTGTCCGCTAAGCTGAATCAGGTCGTTTTTTCTTTGCAGTCTGAGAATCGTTGTGTAGGTGACCGACTCTCTGGTCGGGGAGCCGTTTGGCAGCGTCAGGGCAAAGTCCTCATGCGCATTTGAAGGATCGGCCACGGAGGTCATTTCCACTTCCTGTTCAGAAATAACTTTAAACGTACTGGTCCAGTGGCAGCCGTCCTTGTCTGTGCGTTCTGTGCGGCCATTCCGTATTTCCGTGAGGCCGTCACTGTTCTTTTGCAAAGGCCCCTGATAGGAACTTGTTGTTGAGATCAAATAGGTTCCATCAAGATCGATCATCATAAATTTTATTATAAATCATAATGGTTTATGAGACGTTACTATTCATCCAGATTAATTGCGGCTTTTTCCCAGTAGGCAAAGAACTGTCTCTTGTAAGCCTCTGCAATAATAGGGTTTTTCATTACAATAATGTCTGGTTCCGGATCCAGAAGGATGATGGCCAGGTGGTTGGCGAACACGTAAAAGGGCACAGGGATGAATTGTGATTTTGGAATCCATTTATATTCGCAAAATTCCGAATCATGGTAACGCGTGTCACCTTCTTTCAGCAGGATTTTATAATGAACGTTCTTTGCATCGGTCATGCGGCGCATATGCGGGCGTGTGTGTTCTTCGCCCCAGCGGGCAAAGGCATCTTCGTCCACATTGCTGATGTAAACCTCTCCGCCGTGTTTCTGAAGGATCTTGATAACATAGTCGAAGAAGTCGTGAAAGCCTTGCTGGCCGCGGTAGGTGCGTACCTGGTTGGATTTCAGGCGGACGCCGTTATCAATGAATTCCACGCCGTTTAACTCAAAGCATTCACGTATAATACGCAATGTGTTTTCACGCGGCTGTGTGTTGCCGTTTTCAATCGCTCCAATGGAGGTGGTCGAAATACCCGTTTTTTCAGATAAGTCAGACTGGCTCCAGTTTAAAATACCGCGGGCGCCCCTGATTTGTCCTGTTGTGATATTCATATGATTTCCTTAATTTCTCCCTTGTGTGAATTATTTTTAAGGCAAGTTCTGGAATAATTCGAGTCCTATTTTTGCAGAGTTTCAGGGGATGCTATGCGATTTTGATGGAAAAATGAAGAAACCGGGTTGACAATATGTTGGTCTTGTGAAAAAAACCGTCTTAACTTCTGATTATTGTTAGTTTTAGATTTTTGACGCATTCATCGGAAATGCAAAAAATCCAAACAGTGGTAATCTAGAGGAACCCCACACAATGCCTTGACCGTTTGAATTACTTCAAGCGGTCTTTTTTTATGTTCTGAAATAGGGGTTTCTTGTCATATCCATTGACAAACCATATATTTCCATGATATCCCATATATATCCATTAAATGTCATTGAGTACATTTTGAGCGCGCGAATTGGGGATTGTTTTGGGATTGTTTTTATCCACAGCTGTGAATAAAATTGATAAGAAGGGCCGTGTTTCGGTGCCTTCGAATTTTCGTAATGTTATTTCCCCGTTATCTTACAATGGTGTTATCCTGTTTCCATCTCCCCACCATGCCTGTCTCGAGGGGTTTGGAATTGATTACATTGAGGAAATCAACAACCGCCTGGAAACGTTCGACCTGTTTTCCGATGAGCAGGATGACCTGGCGACGGCGATTTTTGGGCAGTCCGTTCAGCTTCCGTTTGACGGGGAAGGGCGGATCATCCTGCCGGAAGAATTGAGGGGGCATGCCAATCTTGAAGGGGAGGCGGCCTTTGTCGGTCTGGGGCGGAAGTTCCAGATCTGGGAGCCGGGCGCCTTTGAAAAGCGTAAAGCCCAGTCTCGCAACAGTATTGCGTCGAAGTCCCTGACCTTGCCGAAAGGAGGCGCAAATGGCTGAGTTTGCTCATGTCTCTGTGATGCGTGAAGAAGTGGTTCAGCATATGAATCCCCGGGACGGCGAAGTGTATGTGGATGGAACGCTCGGCGGCGGCGGGTATTCTCTGGCATTGTTGGAGGCCGCGAAATGTAAGGTTTATGGGATCGACCGTGACGAGACGGCGATTGATCATGCGCGTGGGCTTCACGAAAATCTTTCTC
>CAKZKV010000258.1 GCA_937124505.1 uncultured Alphaproteobacteria bacterium | reverse complement strand
TTGATAGCCCACAGCGGACGGGATACGCCCCAGAAGTGCGGACACCTCGGCACCGGCCTGTGTGAAACGGAAGATGTTATCAATAAACATCAGCACGTCCTGTCCCTGTTCGTCACGGAAATATTCCGCCATGGTCAGGCCGGACAGGGCCACACGCGCACGCGCTCCGGGCGGTTCGTTCATCTGGCCGTAGACCAGCGCCACTTTGGATTCGCCGTCCAGCTTGATAACGCCCGCGTCGATCATTTCATGGTAGAGGTCGTTCCCTTCACGGGTCCGTTCCCCGACACCCGCAAACACGGAGACCCCGCCATGTTCCTTTGCGATGTTGTTGATCAGTTCCTGAATGGTCACGGTTTTACCCACACCGGCACCACCGAACAGGCCGATTTTCCCACCTTTGGCGTAAGGGCAGAGCAGGTCAACAACCTTGATCCCTGTGACAAGCTGTTCCGCAGATGTGGCCTGCTCGTCAAACGGGGGGGCTTCGCGGTGGATGGCCCAGCGCTCTTTTGTTTTCACAGGGCCGCGTTCGTCAATCGGCTCACCGATCACGTCGAAGATACGTCCCAGTGTGTCGTTCCCGACTGGTACAGAAATTGCCTGTCCTGTATCGGAAACCGGCTGACCGCGCACCAGACCGTCTGTCGTGTCCATCGCGATACAACGCACTGTGTTTTCACCGAGGTGCTGGGCGACTTCCAAAACCAGTGTTTTGCCGTCATTGGCTTCGTTCACTGTTTCCAGCGCGTTCAGGATTGCCGGAACCGCACCATCTTCAAATTGCACGTCAACGACAGCACCCAGAATCTGCGTGATCTGTCCTTGTGCTGCTGCTTTTTTTGCTTTTGCCATTTTTTTCTCTCTTCCTTTTTCTTCAAACTAATTGTTATTTCTTTGTTGTTCTTCGTAAGTTTTTTTCATTTCTTCAATTAAAGGATACTCATTCGGAGTAATTCCACATCTAAAATAGATACAACGATCATTAATGAAATAAATTTTTTCATAATTTCGTCTCCACCTCTGTAATACATTCGTCATCCCGAACTTGTTTCGGGATCTTTTGGGAATGTTTCAAAGATGCTGAAACGAGTTCAGCATGACGGTGAGTATTAAAGTTATCCGCATATTTCTTCATATAAATCATTCCATTCCGCATTCTGTTGTTCAATCAAATTTATTTTCCATTGCCGATGCCAGTTTTTCAGTTGTTTTTCTCTCGCGATTGCATTTTCTGCATCATCAAAAACCTCGTAATAAACCAGACGGTCTTTATTATATTTACTTGTATGCCCTTCAATAATTTTGTTTTTATGCTCCCAAATACGTTTTTGCAGATTGGATGTAATACCGATATAAAGTTTTTTGTTTTGGTAACTGGAAACAATATAAACGTAAAATTTCTTCTCCATTTTTCTTTTTTAAGATCCTGAAACAAGTTCAGGATGACGTTCTTCCTTTATCCCTAAACCGCTTCTGCCCCGGAAATGATCTCGATCAGCTCCTTGGTAATATAGGCCTGCCGTGCGCGGTTATATTGCAGAGACAGGTCGTTAATCATGTCGCCAGCGTTGCGGGTGGCGTTATCCATGGCCGTCATACTGGCGGCCTGTTCCCCGGCGGAACTGTCAAGGAGCGCACGGAACACCTGCATGGAGATATTTTTTGGCAGGAGTTCCGCCAGAATCTCATTTTCCTCCGGTTCAAAATCATAGGGGTTTTTCGTGCCCTCAGCGGCGTCTTGTCCCCCGGTTTCAGGCAGGTTGAATGGGATCAATTGCTGTGTTGTCGGTGGTTGCGACAGAACGGATTTAAATTCGTTATACAGCAGGTGACAGACATCGAATTTATTCTCAGCAAACTGGCTCAGCATAAAGCCGGAGATGTCGCTGGCGGCGGCAAAGTCGATATTGTCTTTCCCTGCAATATTAGTGAAGCTCTTGATGATTAAATCCGCATAATCACGTTTCAGAACATCACGGGCTTTACGGCCAATCGTGAGGATCTGGACGGTTTTGCCCTCCAGTGTCAGGCGCTCGATTTCATGTTTTGCAAAGCGGATCAGGTTGCCGTTGAAACCGCCGCACAAGCCGCGATCAGATGTGACAATCACAAGCAGATGTGTCTGATCCTGTCCTGTGCCAATTAATAGCTTGGGAGAGGCCGTGCTGATCACCAGACTTGCGGCCATGCGGGACATCATCTCCGCCATGGCATGCGCATAAGGCTGGGCACGTTCTGCCGCATCCTGTGCTTTTTTAAGTTTGGCCGCTGCCACCATTTTCATCGCACTCGTAATTTTACGGGTGGATTTCACGGAGGTAATACGGTCTCTGTAGTCTCTTAAACTGGGCATTAATTAAGCTGCTTTCTGTTCAACGCTGCCTGCGAAACTGTTTGTGAATTTATCGAGATAAGCATTCATCTCATCTTTCAATTCGTCGCTCAGTTTCTTGTCTTTGGCAATTTTCTTCAGGATGTCTTTGGCGTTGGCGGCCATATCTTCGCGCAGGGCATGCTCATAACTGCTGACCTGAGCCACAGGGATGTTATCCAGATAGCCGTTTGTTCCCGCATAAATCACCATGACCTGCTCTTCAACAGACAGCGGAGAATATTGCGGTTGTTTCAGAAGCTGTGTCAGGCGGGCGCCTCTCGCCAGAAGTCTTTGGGTTGATGCATCCAGATCGGAGGCAAACTGGGCAAAGGCTTCCATCTCACGGTATTGCGCCAGTTCCAGTTTAATGGACCCTGCGACCTGTTTCATGGCCTTGATTTGCGCGGCGGAGCCCACACGGGACACGGATGCACCAACGTTAATCGCCGGACGGATCCCTTTAAAGAACAAGCCTGTTTCCAGGAAAATCTGACCGTCTGTGATGGAGATCACGTTGGTTGGAATGTAAGCGGAGACGTCACCAGCCTGTGTTTCGATAATTGGCAGAGCCGTCAGGGAACCGCCACCATGCTCGTCGGACATTTTCGCCGCACGTTCCAGCAGACGGGAGTGAATGTAGAACACGTCACCCGGATAGGCTTCACGACCGGGAGGACGACGCAGAAGCAGGGACATTTGGCGGTATGCCACGGCCTGTTTGGACAAATCGTCGTAAATGGCCAGCGCGTGCAGACCGTTATCGCGGAAATATTCGCCCATTGTACAACCGGCATATGGTGCCAGGAATTGCAGCGGAGCCGGGTCGGAGGCTGTCGCAGCAACGATAATGGAATATTCCAGTGCGCCGTTTTCTTCCAGTTCTTTCACCAGTTGCGCCACAGTCGAGCGTTTTTGACCAATGGCGACATAGACGCAATACAGATGCTCTTTTTCGTTTTTGGATTTGTTGATTTCTTTCTGGTTGATGATTGTATCAATCGCAACGGCAGTTTTACCGGTCTGACGGTCGCCGAGGATCAATTCCCGCTGACCGCGGCCAATCGGCACCAGCGCATCAATGGATTTGATCCCTGTCTGCATCGGCTCAGACACAGACTGACGTGGGATAATGCCAGGGGCTTTGACCTCAATCCGGCGGGTTTCAGAGAATTCAATCGGGCCTTTGCCGTCCAGAGGTTGACCCAGCGGATCAACTACGCGGCCCAACAGGCCACGACCCACAGGAATCTCAACGATTTTTCCGGTTCTCTTGACGATATCGCCTTCTTTAATATTTTGGTCGGATCCAAAGATAACAACACCGACATTATCGTCTTCGAGGTTCAGCGCCATGCCTTTCGTACCGTCAGGGAATTCGACCATCTCCCCGGCACGCACTTCGTCCAGACCGTAAATCTGAGCAATTCCGTCACCGACATACAGGACTTGCCCGATTTCGGAAACGTCCATTTTCTTGTCAAAGTCTTTAATCTGTTTCTTGATAATGTCCGAAATTTCAGAAACGTTGATTTTATCCATCTTTTTTCCTCTTTGTGTTGGTTAGGCTGTCTTGGCCTGTTTAAAATTTTCGTTTGCACTGGCGCGAAGGTCTTGCTCCAGCAGTTCCAGGCGCCGCTTGATCGAGCCGTCAATGCGTTTAGAGCCAATCGTAATGACCATACCGCCAATGAGTTCCGGCTTGACCTCTACGGAAATACGCGCCTTGCCGCCTGTAATTTTTCCGATTTCTTTTTCCAGACTTGTGGATTGTGTTTTGTTCAGCGGATAAGCGGTTTCGATTTTCGCTTCTACAATACCCTGAAGGGCGTCCAGACGGATCAGGACGGCTTGCAAAATTGCTGTTAAACTGGAAAGTCTGTTGTTGTTCAAAATGGTCTGGATGAAGGTCACCAGTCCTTTTGACATGTTTGCCTTTTTGGCAAGTTCTGTGAAGACGGCACCTTTGGATTCTTTTGAGAACAACGGGTTTGTGATGATTTCCGTCAGTTCCTGACTTTCCTCAATCAAGGACAAAAAGACCTCAATTTCCTGTGAGGCGTTGTCATATTCTTTTGCGGGAACAGAATCGATATAGGCGCTGGCATAGCGCTGTGCGAAGGCAGAATGGGCCGCGTTTGAGTGGGTCACTGAGTATCCTGTCTTAATATAAATATTAAATTTTGTGATGGATGTAGCATAGTGGTTGGTGCACTGCAACCTTTAAATCAACATTTTTGCGAAAAAACGGAGCAAAAAAAGAACCCCTCTTTTTGTTCTAAAAAGAGGGGTTAATGTCAGGGAGGGGGAAATGTTATCTCAGTCTCAGGAGTTCTTCCGTCATCTGATCAACTGTATTGATGATTTTTGTGCCGGCTGAGTAAGCCCGTTGGGAGATAATCAGGCGGGCAAATTCATCAGCCAGATCAACGTTGGAGGTTTCCAGCGTTGAGGTTTCCAGTAGCCCGGCCCCGCCGGTTCCGGCCTGCCGGAGGTTTTCCTCCCCGGATTCTTCGTTTTCGGTGTAAGCCGTTCCTGAAACTTCCTGTAGTCCGTTTGAGTTGGCGAATGTGACCATCGGGACTTTATAGAGTTCGGTCGAAGCTCCGTTTGAGAAGCGGGCGATCACATATCCTTCACTATCGATTTCCACGCCGGTTCTCAGACCCAGTTCCGCACCGTTCTGGTCTGCGAAGATCACGTTATATTCGCCGGAAAACTGTGAAAAGCGCTGGATATCAATCTCAATGTCCTG
>CAKZKV010000257.1 GCA_937124505.1 uncultured Alphaproteobacteria bacterium | reverse complement strand
GAGCCGATACAATGCGCAACAAACAGTCCGCACCATGGAATTTCATCATCGGAGTAGTTAATTCTAAGACGTTCGCCCCAGCCAAGAATAGCTTCGTTTGAGCCCGCGCCGGGGGTTTCCTGCGTACCGATCAGGTGATAGGCCTCAATCAGCCAGGGCATGTCCAGAGGGATGGCCGCGACATCTATAAAATTACCATCTGCTGCCGCTTCATCCGGCAAAAGTTTTGCCAGTGTGGACGGGCCGACGATTCCGTCAACCAGTAAACGGTGGTTCTGTTGGAATTGTTTGATGGCGGCAATTGTCATGCGTCCAATGATCCCGTCAATGGGGCCGGGGTCGTAACCATTCTCTTTCAGAGCTTTCTGAATTTCTATGACACTCACCATCTACATAAAATGACACAAAGAGAGGGAATGGTAAATGCATATTGTCATGCCCTGTCATCTGGAATAATTTGCCGCAGTGCCGTATAAACAGCGCTTTACAGCTTTCCCGCCTGTTGCTAGAAAATTTTATTAACCCTTTTTTGAGAAGAGACAATGTCAAACCAACCAGAAATTATTTACACTAAAGTTGATGAAGCGCCCCAATTGGCCAGCGCTTCTTTCCTGCCGATCATCCGTGCTTTTGCTGCACCTGCCGGAATTTCCGTGACCACGCGGGACATTTCGCTTGCCGGACGGATTCTTGCAAGCTTTCCTGAAAACCTCACCGCCGATCAAAAACAAACCGACGATCTGGCCGAACTGGGGGAACTTGTCAAAACACCGGGCGCGAATGTGATCAAACTGCCGAATATCAGTGCGTCCATTCCGCAATTAAATGCGGCCATTTCTGAGTTGCAAGCCAAAGGATATGACATTCCGTCTTACCCGGAAGAACCAAAAACCGATGAAGAACGCCAGATCAAAGCCCGCTATGACAAAATCAAGGGCAGCGCCGTGAACCCGGTTTTGCGGGAAGGAAACTCCGACCGCCGCGCGCCAAAGGCCGTGAAGGACTACGCCAAAAAGAACCCGCACAGAATGGGCGTATGGCATACAGATTCAAAATCACGCGTGGCGCATATGACCAGCGGCGATTTCCGTTCCAGTGAAACCTCTACCACGATAACACCTGCAACAGCCGGAGATGCGAAGATTGAATTTGTTGCAGCAGACGGCAGCACAACAACCCTGAAAGAGAAAGTCTCTCTAATTGACGGGGAAGTGATTGACTGCGCCGTTATGAATCAGAAGGCCCTGCGCACGTTTCTGGAAGAACAGGTCAAGGCCGCCAAGGATCAGGACATTCTGTTTTCCCTGCACATGAAGGCCACCATGATGAAAGTCTCTGACCCGATTATCTTCGGGCAGGCGGTTTCCGTGTTCTTTGCCGATGTGTTTGAAAAACACGCCGCCACATTCGAAAAACTGGGCGTGAACCCGAATAACGGGCTTGGCGATCTGCTGGCAAAAATTGAAACTCTGCCGGAAGAGCAGAAAGCGGAAGTTAAGGCCGATATTCAGGCCTGTCTGAAAGAACAGCCTGATATGTATATGGTGAATTCCGATAAAGGTATTACCAACCTGCATGTTCCGAGCGACGTAATTATTGATGCGTCCATGCCGGCCTTGATCCGTAATGGTGGCCGCGGCTGGGACGCCGAAGGAAAAGAGCGTGATACGCTGGCGGTGATCCCGGATAGCAGCTATGCGCCTGTTTACTTCGAGACCATGGAGTTCTGCCGCGAGAACGGCGCGTTTGATCCGGCAACCATGGGTTCCGTGGCCAATGTCGGTTTGATGGCGCAAAAGGCCGAGGAATACGGCTCCCATGACAAGACGTTCCAGGCCCCGACGGCAGGAACAATCCGTGTTCTGGATGCGTCCGGCAATACGCTTTTGGAACAGGCCGTTGAGGAAGGGGACATCTTCCGCATGTGTCAGACAAAAGACGCGCCGATCCGCGACTGGGTGAAGCTGGCCGTCAACCGGGCCAGAGCCTCCGGCACGCCGGCAATTTTCTGGCTGAGCAAGAACAGAGCGCATGATGCGCAGCTGATTGCTAAAGTTGAAGAGTACTTGAAAGATCATGACACGGCGGGTCTGGACATTCAGATCATGTCGCCAAAGGACGCCACGCGCTATACGCTGCAACGCGTGAAAGAGGGCAAGGACACGATTTCCGTGACTGGAAACGTTCTGCGGGATTACCTGACCGACCTGTTCCCGATTCTGGAAGTTGGTACGAGCGCGAAAATGCTCTCCATTGTGCCGCTGATGAATGGCGGCGGGTTGTTTGAAACGGGGGCCGGTGGCTCTGCGCCCAAGCACGTTCAGCAACTGGTTGAGGAAGGCCACTTAAGATGGGATTCCCTTGGGGAATTTGCGGCGCTGGCTGCGTCTTTTGAGCATCTTGCCGAGACATTCTCCAACAAGCGTGCCGCTATTCTGGCGAAAACGCTGGATCAAGCAACGGGACTTGTGCTGGATCACAATAAATCACCGGGCCGTAAGGTTGGCGATATGGACAACCGCGGCAGCCATTTCTATCTGGCGCTTTACTGGGCACAGGCTCTGGCCGATCAAAATGAGGATGCCGAGTTGCTGCAGGACTTTACACCTCTGGCCAAAGCCCTGTCTGAGAACGAAGCCAAAATCATGGCGGAACTGGACGCGGCGCAAGGCAAGCCGGTTGATCTGGGCGGGTATTATAGCACCGATCCTGAAAAAACCGCAGCGGCCATGCGCCCGAGTGCGACCCTGAACGCGCTGATTGATGACACATCTGCCGAGCAATCAGAACGCCTGATTGCCTGATGATATATATCGGACAGCGGGGGCATTCTCCCGCTGCTTTTCAAACAAAGGAAAAGCCGTCAAAAGACGGCTTTTTTAATGGCTTGGGAAAAAAAATCAGCCCACATAGCGGCATTTGCTGGCGGCGGTGCGGGTGTCCATGTTGCGGCCACGGTTGATGTGGTCGTCAATTTCCGCAGCGCTGCCGATGACGCGGGCATAGAGAAAGACGCTAAAGGCCGCGCTTTCCATGAATTCTTCCGAGAATTCACCGTCCATGAACGGCGTCCACAGCATTTTCAGCAGGATCGAGGCGATTACCGCATCAATATTAACGCAATAGACGTTTTTGCTGACGCCGGTCTCGTACAGGGCGTTTACCAGTTCATGATAGAATTCGAGGAAGATGTTATAGGCCCGTTTCTTCTTAAACAGGTCGCGCACAAAGTCCTCACGCGGGTCGATATTCACGTCCTTGTTTTTGAAGACGGGGTGGTTGACACACGGAATTTTCGCGTAGGACAGGTTTCCCTCAGCCTTGGCTTTCACTTTATAGGCCTTGTATTCCTTGGCGTATTTCACGGCCATAGCTTTCAGATCAAGTTTATGTGCCGGATCACCGGGGTTTTTCAGGCCGGACTCGCGGAACTGGTCGATCAGGAATGCCATCGCTTCAAAGCCGTTGCCGCCATGGGCAAAGCCGGAATGGGTCAGGAAGCCGATATAGGCCTTATTGATCTGCACGCGTTCCGGGGCTTCGGGGCCGTCGGAGGAGACAGCACCTTTTGCGCCTTGTGCGGAGATTGTGCCGGGGCCGTTCGTGGATACAAGGCCAAGCAGGATGGAAAAGTCCAGAAGCTCTTCATGTGTCGGCTTTTTCCCAACCTGCGCCAGAAACGCCGTTTCCGTAAACTCCCATGAACTGGTGAGTTCCTGAACCGGCACACCGCGGAATGTGTCTTTTTTCTGCTCGGAAGCGGGAACCGACGCGCCGACCAAAGTACTGTGAATCAGGAAATGCAGAGGCATGCTGCGGATGGTGGTCAGGGTCAGGCGCTTGCGCATCAGAGGTTTCCATGCCAGATGACAACACGCCGCAGCGAGTAGAGCCTGTGCATCAATATGCAGTTCGTTTTTTTCTGCCAGTTCTTTCAGGAAGCGCACAAAAACGGACTCAACACCGCGGGCATCCAGTGCTTTTAGAATCATCTCTCCATCCGGGCAGGCTTTTTCGGAAAGGAAAACTTTTGCGTCCGCTTTTTTCAGGAGAGGCGAGACGTTGAACGTCGCATCTGTCGCATCCTGCAGGCCGGAGAGGCCGAACAGTTCAACCAGAGCGTCACAGACCTCTTTGGCGCGTTGCGCGCTGCGCGGGCCAAGAGCCGTCAAGGCGGCAGTTAAAACCAGATTGGGCGCATTGCCGGCTGCGCGGGAGGCATCCGCCGCCGCCAGACCCGGCTGGTTGTTTTGGTTAACAAATGCGTTCAGGATTACATTCGCCAGAGCGCGCCCGTTTTGATCGGGGTATTCGCGGATCAGGGACATGACAAGATTGGCCTCGTAAGAGCGGGTCGCACAATCGAGAATACTTGTCCCATGCAGACGGCTGACCTGCGTTTTCGGGTCCATCATGGATGCGCCGGAGGCATCTTTCATGTTTTCACGCGGCAGCACCGCCCCGACCTGACGTTTCATCAGGGCAATTTGCTCGTTATAGGGGGCAATCGCCTCGACAGGGTTAATATCCAGTTCAGGCGGCAGGTTGACGGCGGTTTTTCCGGCCAGCCAGCATTTCAGGGAGAGGTTGCCCCTGGGCTCAAAATCAGGGTTGACACCATTCTTGGCCATGACGGCGCTCATCGCTTCAGGGACGTGGGCAATGTTGGTCACGACCGCGCCCTTGGCAGAGCATACGGGATTATCAGGTGTGTAAATCGCATCCACACCGAATTTACGCATAAACCACTTTTCCTTGGCGAGCGCATTGTCCCCCTCGCCCGCAATTGCCCCGGCATGACCGCAAGCTCTGGTGAGACGGGCTTTCCAGCGCCCGACGATACAGGTCACCATCGGCTTTTCAATCTGCAGGTCTTTTTCGTAATAACCACCCGGTTCCACATACATGACGGCTGCTTTGCTGCGCTTGTCCTTGTGGAACGCCTGCACAAATTCCTGTGCAGAATAATGGATGTAAACGTCCTTCCCGGAGGACAGGGAGGTTGTTGTGCCCCATCCGGCGGTCAGCAAATATGTTGCAATCGTTGTCGTAAAGTTTCCGGAGTTGGAAAACACGGCAACAGAGCCGGGGACGAGGGATTCTTCCGGGGCGCTGCCGCCCAGAGCGCCGCCAAGGCGCACATGATTATGTGCATCGCCGAGCCAAAGACGTCGATCTGGCGCAACTGGCAATAGCGGCGGATAATCCGCGCATCACGCAGAGACACTTTTTCCGTCAGGATGATAACTTTCTTCAGGCCGGGATTTTCGTCCACCGCCTCAATCACGGCGTCTTTCACCCCGGCAGGCGGGACGTAAACGACGACTGTATTAAAAACATGGCCAGCTTTGACGGCCTCGGCAATATTGTTGTAAACGGGGATGTCACCCGCTGCGGTTTTCATGGCTGATCCGCGCCGCCCCGGCATGGTGCCGCAAACGATATTGCCGCCGGAATAAACATGGCTGATGGGGGTAACGGTCTTGCTCTCCCCGCCCATGATATTGATCACGCACACGCGGTCGTCTTTGGTGGCAAGGTCTTCCAGAGACGTAATTCCTGTATAACTCTGTTCAAAGTCCTGCCAGAAGAGAGGCTGTTTTTGTGTCTGGGGCATTTTTCAATCGTCCTTATTTGTTTTGTATTTTATTTCTTAACCACCAAGGCACAAAGACACCAAGTTTTGATTTGGCCAATTGCAAAGATTCTAACTCCGTCATTGCGTCTCGGATCAGGTCCGGGATTGTTTCGGAATCTTAAGTCTTTGATTTGTAAAGATCCTGAAGCAGGTTCAGGATGGCAAGTACAAAAAATAGCTTAGTGTCTCCGTGTATTGGTGGTTCTATTAATTTTATTTTCCTTAACTATGTTCTATGCTGCTTTTTTTAAAGGGGCGTTGGAATCTGTGTTCTTTTCCTTGACGTCAATGCCCATGGCGCGCGCGATTTCTGCCTTGCCGCCCTCATTTTCCATCCAGTCGTCTATGGCTGCGGCGTAATCCACCACCTTGCTCATAGCGGAATCATGACCGAACATGCGGTACGGGATTTTCAGGTTATCCAGCGTATCGGCCAGTGTTTCCAGCCCGCGCACCAGATTGGGGCCGCCGCGCCCGACTACAACGAAGAGTGGTTTTGGCCCGTGCGTGTTGAAATAGTCCCGCAGTGCGTCCGCCATGGCGCGGAAAGTTTCATAGATATCCGTGTTATTGGCCTTGCCGCCGATAATGAACAGCACGTTACTCTGCTCCAGCCAGTATTTGTAAACAATGGCGCTGATTTCGCGCATTTTCTCATAGGGCGGGTTGCCGCCGAAGTCAGAGGAGATCGTGCCGCGCTTGTCCAGAAGTTCGGTGACAAGTGTGCTGGCACCGCCACCAAATGTCATGGCAGTAATCGTGCCGTCCTCGTTTGTGACGAACACGTCTGATTGCCCCTGATAGGTGCGGAGCTGGTTGACCTCCAGTTCGAAATCGGAGAGGTCGGCACTGAACAAAGACTCCGGCAGGTTCAGGCGTTTCCACGCCGGGTCATCGACATCGAACGCACATTTGAAATCACAGGCCACAGGCACAAGCCGTCCTTTATCATTCGGCATCATGCGTACCGGGTTCAGTTCCAGCATCGACATGCCGTAATCATGGAACAGATCCCACAGCTTCGGCAGGTTTTGCACCAATGGGCTCAGCAGGTTGTCCGGGGCGTTGATTTTCCGCAACGCTTCGGAGACGACCGCCCCGCTCAGGCCTGTGAGAGGGTCGAACGGTACGCTGGCGATTTTATCCGGGCCAAGCTCTTCCACGTCCACGCCGCCATGGTGTGTAATGGTCAGGACGGGCGCGCGGAATTTGGTGGAATCTGTAATCGACACATAAACTTCCTGCTCTGCCGGAATGGCGCTTTCAAAGGTCACGCCCTCCGCCTTGGCGAAGGTGTTCCCGTGCTGGTGCTTGGCAAAGTACAGGCGTTCCTTTTCCTGCAATGCCGTACGAACGTCCTTGGCGCGCCCGACCAGACCGGCCTTGCCTTTCTTGCCGACACCGCCCTTGAAGATGGGCTTCACAAACACGGAGCCCCAGCGGTCAATCATGCTTTTGATCTCGTCCTGATCAGCGTCCGGCCCCAAAACTTCCGCGGTTGGAAAGTCCACCATTTTCAGGAGCTTCGCGCCCCAATACATACCTGTTATCTGCATAGCACCTATTCTGTTTTTAAATGATTAACCTCTTATATAAATGAAGTGGAGCCATATTTAAAAGGGGTTTGCAACAAATTTCGCAAAAAAATGTTTTGCAACGCAATAGGGTTTGCGGGGTGGTCGAATGAATCTCTACAGAACTGTCACTCCCCCTTTAAGCGGAAGGCGAGCGGTACGTCGATCCTGAGCGGGACGGCTTTGATGGAGGCAGGAACTTCGGGCAGGGGGTCGGAGGCCTTTACCATCTCCCACGCGGCCTGATCCAGAATATGATGTCCGCTGCTTTTGACAAAGGATTGCGAAGCGATTGTCCCACTCCGCAAAACCTCCAGCCGGATCACGGCTTCACCTTCCAGTTTGCGTTTCCGCCCCAGCCGCGGGTAAAGCCTGTGACGGTTAATTTCCGCACGCACCTGCTCACGATAGAGGATGTCCGCTGCGGCGCTTTGTCCACTATAATGCTGCGGCGGTTGTGTTTGTCCCTTTGCCGGTGTCGTGGCGGCCCGCTGTGGCACAGGGGCGGAGGCTTTCCGTTCTTTTTTCTTTTTCGGTTCCGGCAGGGGGATTGTGCCGGAGAGAATTTGTAATGGCTCAATCTCGTTTGTTTCTTCTTCCTGTTCCGGTTGGTCTTCAGGGAGCGGTTTCTGTTCTGTTTTTACAATACTCAGAACCTCCGGCGTGTCGTCGTCGTCACTTTGATCATAAACAATCGTCACGAAAATCGGCTGTGTGGCCTGTTCCTGACCGCTGCCGGCGGGGTGATCAATATGTTGCAGGAACATCAGCATCAGGCCCCCCGCCAAAGCAAGATGCAGCAAAAGGGAAAAGCATAATGAAATGATCCCGCCTTTCATCCGAAATCTGCCGGACAAAGGGCGGGGGTGTTTAAATTTTATGGCGCAGAGTTTGCCCATTTAAAACGGAATGCTCAGTTGCAGATAAAAGCTGCGGCCCGGCTCATTCACCTGAATTTCCGTCGGATCGGAGATGTTCGAGCGGTTGAGGTGCGATGCATAGGTTTTATCAAAGATGTTGGTCACACCAAAGTTCAGGGAGGCCGGGCCGATCTCCGTCAATGTCCCTTCCAGATCAAATACCGCATAGCCGCCAGTCTTGCCAACATCGCGTCCCGTGCCGGTCAGCGGGTTGGTATCAACGCGTGATTGCTTCATCGCCCAGTGCATGGTCGTTCCCAGTTCCAGATAATCCAGAGCTTGCCATGTCAAACCAATTTTCCCTTGCAGGGGTGGAATTTGTGGCAAGGCCTGCCCGGCGTCGATGTCTTCTCCAAACGTATAGGTCGCATCCCCGGTGACAGTCCAGTCGGGTGCGAGTTGCCATTGACCGTGCAATTCAAAGCCGGTCAGGAAGGCATCTACGTTGCGGTAGACATCAGCATTTGGAAAATTCACCAGAATGCCGGATTGCGTCCGCGCGGAATCCCGGAGGATGTAATCCTGAACCAGATTGGCATAGACGGAGCTGCCGAACTGCCCTCTGGATGTTTGCCATTCAACCCCGGCATCCAGCTGATGGTGCTTTTCCGGTTTGATGTCCGGGTTCCCGACCCAGGAGGCCGCGCCACCGGTTCCCATGTAATTTGCCAGTCCGCGCTCTGTGGCGTCTGCGGTTCTGACTGCACGGCTCAGGCCCGCATAGAGCATGGTATCCGGCGCCATATCATGTTCAAGACGCAGCAATCCCCCCAAATTATGTTCCGTCTCTGCGGAGGCCGTTGTGCCGTAAAACTGGGTGTAGATATTGTTGGGGCTCAGCCCGCCACCAGCCGGAGCGGCTTCATTCGCCCGTCCGTAATCGGCATGCACATAATCGTAACGCCCGCCTGCAATCACCCGGCTTGTCATGCCCAGGTCATAGGTGGTTTCCAGCGCCAGACCGATTTCGTCAATCGTAATGTCTGGCCACAAAAGAGATTGCAGCGCGCCGGTGTCATTACGGAATCTGTCGGCGTTTCGGTTATTGCGCCGCCACTCGATCAGGCCTTCAACCGGCTGTACCCCGAAATTCAGATCGCTTTCCAGTTTCAGGCCGTATGTATCGGAGTCTGAATCAACAAGAAGCGGTAATGCCGCCGTTTGGGGTCGCAAGCTGTAATTGTCCATCACATGATCAACCAGAGAGGCATAACCGCTGAGTTCCCATGAATTGATAATCTCTCCGCCAACCTCATGTTCCAGCCCGGCCTTGAATGTCTTGCCTTCCGATAAGGGTGAATCCATGCCGGAGCCGGGAAAGAGCGCATCGTCAATTCTGTGGAAATCAATGCCTGCATAAAGATGCGTGCCTTCCGGCGTATATCCCAACATCACCCCGCCGGAGCGTTCCTCAAAGGCGGAGCGTACCTGATCTCCGTCCCCGTCCTCATAATTTTCCGCATTTTTGTAGGAGGCATAGGCCTTGGCATAACCTTCTGCTGTTCCGGCTGTGAACCGCGCACCAGCATGCTGCGTATCGCTGTTACTGTCATAACCGCCGCTGAGGAAGCCTTCATGAGAAAGATCCTCTCCAAATTCCGGCGGTTCCTGTTCAACGATAATGCTGCCGCCCGTTCCGCCAAAGCCGTTCAGGACGGACTGGTAGCCACGGACAACAGTGATTTCGTCCTGCGCGCCCAGATTAAGATAAGCGGTCGGGGGGTCCATACGGTTCGGGCATCCGCCAAAGGTATAGGTTTCGCCACTGACGACATTCACGCGTCCTTCGGACTGGCCACGTAAGAAGACATCAAGGCCGTGACCGCCAAAGCGGCTGGCGGTAATGCCCGGTAAAGATTGCAGGTAATCCGCGCCATCACTGTAAGGACGTGCGGAGGGAGCCTTTCCATCCAGTGTGTAAGAAGAGGTGGCGGGATAAGAGATCATCGGCGCTTCAATCGTAATCGGATCAAGGGCCATGGTCTCTGCTGCATGGGCAGGAGAGACCAGATAAGTGCATAAGACCAGCGAGGCACATGCCGCGCTTAATTTCAGTTTGTTCATAATTTTTTCCTGATTATTCGTATCCGCAAGTTTCAGGCTTTGCGGGTTGGTTGTGTTTTTAAAGAAGATAAAAATCAGGCATTGGTGCGCAAAAATATAGATAAAGCTTCCTTCGTTCCCGTCATGACCCGCTTTATGCGGGTCATCCATGGATTACACGGACAGGGCCGTGTAATGACAGTATTCCACGTTGTTTGGCCAAAGTTATATATGGACGCACTAATGCCAAAAATTATAACAAAACAGGCGGGGCGCGGGCTTTATAGGGGTCTGTTTTTGCCGTGAAAACAGATTGTTCATTTTTAGGCAAAACATAAGAAAACGCGATCCGGGTTTGCGTTGCCTCCAGTGTCTCAGATATCGGAATGTCCGGCGTCAGATGGGAGGCAAGGCAATAAGGGCAGGTCTTTTTTGTTGACCCGCCGGGTTGCTTATCTGTGGAAAGGTCAACTTCAATGGTTTTAATTCCACTGGCAGAACAGATCTCCATCAACAGGGTTGAAGATTTGAGATAGGTACAGAAAATCGGGTTCAGACCGGAAACAAGAATCGCCAGCATCAAAAAGATGTTTAGAAAGGGAAAAACGCGGCGGGGTCTGAACTGTTGTCTCATTTTTTGATAGCACGCCCCCATGTGATCATTCTGACTACAAAATCATCTCTGGTCATACTTTTATCAGTTATTTCAAAACCAAGTTTTTTATAAAAAATCATGGGTGACAGATACGTTTTCCCATCTGCTTTTTGATAATGATCTGAGTCTACAACCCAGCCTGAAACGTTGTTTTCAGCCTTTTTCATTGCCATGACAAGTTCTTTGCCTATTCCCCGTTGCTGCATATCGTCTGAAACGAGCATGACAAAATATCTTTTTTCGTCTCTGTTAAAGGTCATAAGCCAGGCAATAACGCTGAGATGATCATCTCTTTTTATGAAATGTTTTGCATCGGCAGCCTTATCCAGATAGGCGTGAAATTCCGGGGCTTCCCTGAAGATGACCTGTACAGGGTAGACATTATTCCAGATACGGAGAATCCGGTCTTCGTCCGTCGGCGTTAAACACTCAGAAATCTCTATGGACTCCATTGCAAAACAAACTTTCTATTTAAACAAGATTTTAAAGCTTAAAATAAAGTCTGATATGACGCCAGCCAAAAGACCCTTATCTTGATTTCTGGAAAAATAGATACATAGGTAAACTCGTTAGCCGCGCAGCAATTCGTTAATGCTGGTTTTGCTGCGTGTCCGTTCATCCA
>CAKZKV010000256.1 GCA_937124505.1 uncultured Alphaproteobacteria bacterium | reverse complement strand
GGCCGGTATAGACTCACATCTGACCCGTATGACATTCATCAATGATGAAACCAATGCCAGAACCGCTGCCTATAACGCCTATTGGTATATGGAGTCTCCCAACAGTTCTCAAAACGAAGACCTCTATAAAAATTCGCAGGCCACCGCACAAAACAGTGTCAACCATTTCAGAGACAATACCGAATACTGGCGACGGGTTTACCTTGAAAGCATTGATTATACAGACGAATGGAGCGGCACCATCTCCCCTACGACATCTGAGAGCAACAAAGCCCAGTGGGTATGGGATTTTGTCATCACTCTCCCGGCTTACCTCTCTTCTCTGGCCAGCTGGTGTATTGTCATACTTGCTGCCGATAAAGAATTTCAAAGAGCGCATCTCTTTGAAGGCTCAGAAATTCTGGGGCATATTAATAAACTCCATGAAATTCTTGTCAAAATATTACAGAGCTTTGAGCCGATTCGTCCCCCGACTCCCTATGAAATGAAGTATCTGCTGTTCGCTCTGGATGATAAGTATTTTTATCAACTGGGGACAGACGGCGCAAAATATTATCTCAAGCCCGACGAAATAACCGGGCAACTGAAACACCTTCCCGGCGGTAAATGGCGCCTGTCCGGATACCGCTGCGGTATGGTTGAAAGACATAACGGCTGGGCACGATATGAAGCCTACCCAACGGCAGAACTGGCCGAAGGCTTGCAATACTTGAAAATCACAGGATCATTCTGGCTGGCGGGTCCCGAAACACCGGAAGGAGGCGCGTCTATTTCCGTGACAAATCAAGAGGCGTTCGATGCCTTTTATAACAGATTTCTCATACGGCATACCTTGAGAACATGGAAACAAGCACGAGTCCTCTCAGATGCCTTCGGCCTTCAAAACCTTTATCACTGTCTCAATAATTTATGCAGCATACGGGGGATCGAACCGCCCGCCTTGCCGCCGGAATGGAACCGTTATGCCACGACATCCATGCGTGAGATGTACGCTGCCTTGCCACCATCCCTGTCTGCTTCCATGGAATATCCAGGCCTACGCAAGATGTCAGAACTTGTAAGCGGCGACAGTGGCACGGTTTCTCTCGCAGACATGACCTAATCCGCTTGCTAAATCAGACGTTAAACCGGAATTTCTGCTATAAGTAACTGTTATATATAAAGCTATTTGAAGGCCGCTCCATTTTGTACCCGGTTTTATACCCGCTTTTGTATGCGCTGCCATAAATTTTCATGAAGCCATTTTATCAGGAAGAATAGACAAAATCATCCGTTCCAAAACGATTACTGCCAAAGATAACCTCATAATCAGCGCCAAGCTCGGCTTTATAAGCCTCGGCCTGTTCCCTAATAGCAAAAATACCGGCCAATTCCCACGGATTTTGTTTTAACACAGCCCAGACACGAAGCGATCCCTCATTATCCGTATCAACAATAGGCAAAAAGCCCCGCATGGCAGGGATCGGGCTAAACCAAAACGAATAGCCTTCGGTTAATTCGTCCACATCTGGATCATGAAGGCTGGAGCTGACTATGCCGATAACATATCCATTTTCGTTAAAAATAGGGCCGCCACTGATACCGCTGGGCCATTTAGACGAAACGACAAAGGTAGCCTGTTTTGGCAAAGGCACGGTATGTTGCTTACGTTTTTTCATTAAATCGGCAGGACGATGCCAAATCGCCTTTTCAAAATCTATTTGATCCCAACGCATACCCACAATTTCTTTCGGACGAGCCAAGGTCAGCCACATCAGCTTAAAAGCTGAAACCACCTGAAAGTTTCGCTCATATCCCGCAAGATCGCGCAAAAACTCTCCAATTTCTTCTTTTTCTAATGGTCTTTTGTGCTGTGTTTTATTAGCAGGCAATGCTTTACGAACTGTATAAACAGGGTCTGTTTCCACCATAAGGTTTGAAATTGCAAACTCAAAAATTGACGACATGGTTCGCTTGGCTTCATCTTTTACAGATGGGCCATTATTCTCATTGGCTTTTTTCAAAATATCGAGAATATGTCTTGAAGTAACCTGACGAACTGGTAACTGCCCAATATGTGGAAAGACAACGCGCTTTAACATATCTAGGCGCCGCTTTTACATTTTAGTTATCTCTTCCCAGTCACGTAATTTAATCCAATTTTCTGCTACGATCTCAAAAGTATTGGAAAACTCTTGCTCACGCTTAATCCGATTGAGTTGTCGCTGATGAGCTGGGTTTATTCCCTGTTTTACAAGCGATCTAGATTTATCGCGTTCCTTACGAGCTTCGGCCAAAGTAAATCGTCTGTCATTTCTTCGAGTTTTAGCTTCTTCTTCGGTTTCCTTACCTAAAACATAAGCATATTCGCCAATAGCAAACATGCTTTCTTTTCGTTTACCGTCATGGACAAGTTCAAAACGATAACGCCATGCCTTCATACCATTAGGCTTAACTTCAAGATAAAGTCCTTTGGCATCTTTTATTCTATACAGCTTATCTTTGGGCTTTGCGCCCCGACACGCACTATCAGTAAGCATCTTGCCTCACATTCTTATACACGGTTTATAAAAGGCGTGTTTTTAAATCATACCCGATACCGTACACGGTTTTCTATGAGATGGCAAGAAATGGAATGAAGTGTCAAGAGAGCATAAAATTATTAAATATCAAATAACTAAAACGTATATGAGGTGCCATGAAACTTCATGAAATCATTGATTTGGTTTAGACGTTAAACCGGAAGAGGATGACATCTCCGTCCTGAACGATATAGTCTTTCCCTTCAGAGCGCATTTTCCCGGATTCTTTCGCCCCGGCTTCGCCTTTACAGGAAATATAATCATCATTGGAAATCGTTTCCGCACGGATAAACCCTTTCTGGAAGTCCGTATGAATCACGCCTGCCGCTTCCGGAGCCGTTGAGCCAATTTTGATGGTCCAGGCGCGGGCCTCTTTTGGCCCTGCTGTAAAGTAAGTTTGCAGGTTCAAAAGCTTGTAAGACGCCTTGATGATTTTATCCAGCCCGGATTCAAGAAGCCCTAAAGACCTTAAAAACTCTTCCTTGTCCTTCTGGTCTTCTATGCGGGCAATTTCAGATTCAATCGCCGCAGAAATCATGACAACTTCTGCGCCCTGCTCCTCGGCCATCGTCTCGACCTGTCTTGTCCATTCGTTTCCCGTCGCGGCATCGTGTTCACTAACATTACAGACATATAAAACGGGTTTTGAAGACAAAAGCTGCAGCAGCTTAAAGTACTTTTTTTCATCCTGATCTATACTAACCGTCCTGGCAGGCTTTCCATCATCCAGAGCCGCTTTGACGCGCTCCATAACCTCCAGCTGCGCTTTTGTTTCCTTATCTCCTGACTTGGCTTTGCGAGACATATTATCAATCTGTTTTTCAAGCGATTGCAGGTCGGCCAGCATCAATTCAGTTTCAATCGTTTCCGCATCGCGAATCGGATCAACAGAACCCTCCACATGCGTGATATCGTCATTTTTAAAACAGCGCAGGACGTGGATAATCGCATCCGTTTCACGGATATTCGCCAGAAACTGGTTTCCCAGGCCTTCGCCTTTACTCGCCCCTTTCACAAGTCCTGCAATATCAACAAATTCCAGTTGCGCAGGGATCGTGCTTGCCGATTTGGCAACTTCCGCAATTTTATTCAAACGCTCATCCGGCACGGCCACACGCCCGACATTCGGCTCAATCGTGCAGAACGGAAAGTTGGCCGCCTGCGCCGCCGCCGTGGCTGTCAGGGCGTTAAACAAAGTCGATTTTCCAACATTCGGCAGTCCGACGATTCCACAGTTAATTGCCATATTCTCATCCTTGTGAATTGATATTTAATGCCACTTTACTCATATACTCTTCCGTATTTCCGTCAAGTAAAAGGGGCAGATGCTTTGATAAACCCTGCAATTCTTTTTCCAGCCAGTTCTGATCCGCCTTGGCAAAATCACTGAGGACATACCCATGCACGCGGTCTTTGTGGCCGGGATGCCCGATCCCCATACGAATGCGGTGAAAATCCGGTGTGCTCAGATGTTTCTGGATTGATTTCAGGCCGTTATGCCCGGCATTGCCCCCACCTGTTTTAAAGCGTACCTTGGCCGGCTCCAGATCAAGTTCATCATGAAACACATGAACCTGATCAGGGGATAACTTGTAAAACTTCACCGCCGCCTGAACGGACTGGCCTGACTCGTTCATATAGGTCAGAGGTTTGAGAAGAATAACTTTTTTATCATTTATTTTTTTTTCGGAAAGCGCCCCCTGAAACTTGCCGCGGAAAGATGGAAAGCCGTATTCGTCTGCAAACGCATCTATCGCCATAAAGCCGATATTATGGCGGTTTTTTTCGTACTTTTTTCCGGGATTACCAAGGCCGACGAGTAACATCATTTGGTCATTTGGTGATTTGGAAAAAATATTGAACATGATAATAGCGTCATTGCCCACTTTATGTGGGCAATCCATAAATTTAGAAATAGGTTACCCGGACAAGCCGGGTAATAACGAGCGAAAAATTACTCTTCTGATTTTTCTTCAGCCTCAGCTTCGTCGCTTTCCGTTCCGGCTTCGATATCTGCATCTGCTTCAGCTTCTTCAGCTTCTTCCTGAGCGGCTGTCTTCGGCGCGGCAATGGTTGCAATGGTCAGATCACGGTCAATTGCAGATTTGGTGCCTTCAGGCAGAGTAATGTCACTCAGCTTGATTGTATCACCGATATTGAAAGGCATGAGATCAATTTCAACATATTCCGGAATGTCTGTTGCCTTACAGGTCAGAGGAAGTTCGTGACGTACAATGTTCAGAATACCTGATCTTTTTGAGAAAGGTGAATCCTCTTCATTTATGAAGTGAACCGGCACTTCAACATCAATTTTGGTTTTTGCACTCACACGCAGGAAATCAATATGCTGAACTGTATCTTTCACAGGATGTGTCTGCACATCACGAGCAAGAGTCAGATGTTTCTTGCCGTCCACTGTCACATCAGACAGGGTATTGTACATATGCCCTTTATTGTACTCAATATTGGCTTCCTTGGCTGGCATGGAAATTTTAATCGGTGGTTCTCCTGCCCCGTATATCACAGCAGGTATCTTATCTTCACGACGTAAAGCGCGAGCGACCCCCTTACCGGCTTGATCGCGCAATTCGGCGGAAAACTGTATATTTTTATTTTTTGACATTGTCGTTCTCCAGTTTTTTCATAGTTTAAGGTTAACCGGCCTCCAGGGGTGCCGGATCAAGAAGTGATTATTAAAAAATTTTTTTCAGAAAAGCAAGTAAAACAACAATTTATTTAAAGAGTTCTGAAATAGAGCTTTCCTGGTGAGTTCTGATAATGGCTTCGCCGATGAGATTTGCAACGGACAGTCTTTCAATTTTAGAACATGCCTTGACCTCTTCAGTTGCAGGAATGGTATCAGCGATCACCAGTGTTTCCATGTTGGAAGCCTGCACTCTGGAGACAGCGTCACCTGATAAAACACCATGGACGCAATAGGCATGAACCTCTTTGGCTCCTTTTTCCTTCAGTGCATTGGCCGCATTACAGAGCGTTCCTCCACTATCGATAATATCGTCAACCAGCAGGCAAACCTTGTCCTTCACATCACCAATAACATTCATGACTTCCGAGACCCCTGCTTTTTCGCGGCGCTTGTCGATAATCGCCAGATCAGCATCAATACGCTTGGCAAAAGCCCGTGCCCGCACCACACCGCCAACATCAGGGGACACCACACATAATTCCGTCCCGTTAAACTTGTGTTCTATGTGCGGTTTAAAGATCGGGCCGACTTGCAAATTATCCAGAGGGATATCAAAAAAACCCTGAATCTGACCCGCATGCAATTCCATAGTCAACACACGGTTAGCACCTGCCGTTGTAATCAGGTTTGCGATCAACTTTGCTGTAATAGGCGTTCTAGAACCTGTTTTACGATCCTGACGAGCATATCCGAAATAAGGAATAACCGCCGTCACCCGTCTGGCCGAGGCACGCTTGATTGCATCCATGGCAATCAATAGTTCCATCGTATGAACATTCGCCGGATAACACGTGGATTGAATAAAAAAGACATCCTCACCGCGGATGTCTTCCAGAATTTCTACAAAAACTTCTTTATCTGCAAAACGCCGTATATTTGCCTCTGTCAGTGGCACGCCGACATAATATGATATGGCTTGCGATAATTCGCAGTTACTTGTTCCCGAAATAAGTTTCATGATTGACCCCTTCCCGACCTCTTAACTTATCGTCAATCGCACCATAAAAAAGCATACGGACATAATCAAGTTTTATATAAAATTTTTTCATCCTCAATTCAAAGAATTGATATCAATGAAATCTGACGACCATAATCTTTATCTCCACGATGGGTGGCCCGTCGGTAACTGAAGAATTCATCCTCATTGAAACAGGTATCGATATTTCTCTGGAAAACATGCTCTATCCCGGCATATCTTAGCCTGTCCGCACAAAAAGACGGCAGGTCAAAATATGTCTTGTCCTGAATATCTTTAAAGTACGATTGATAATTTTCATTTTCCTTAACAAATATTTCCTTAAATTCCTGCCCCACTTCGTAAGAATCCGGGCCAATCATCGGGCCAATCACCGCATGAAACGTATCTTCTTCAGCCCCAAGCGATATCATTGCTTTCATCGTGTTTTCCAAAACGCCGTATAAAGCCCCTTTCCAACCGGCATGGGCCGCGCCAATGACAAAAGCCCCATCCTTTTTTTGCCCATGGAATAAAACAGGGGCACAATCTGCCGTCAGGATACTCAATGTTTGGCCGGCCTGATCCGTCACCAGTGCATCTGCTTCTATCGTAGCGCCTCGTTGATCCGGGTCAATAAAGACGCATTTGGTGCTATGAACCTGATGAACATTATGAAGCCTTGTTTTTTCAAGACCAAGAGCTTCCAGTGCCAGCACCCGGTTGGCCCGGATATTCGCCGGATCATCATCACTTCCCAATCCACAGTTCAGAGATGAATAAATTCCCTTGCTGACCCCACCCTCAGAACCAAAAAAACCGTGAGCAATTCCGCTTTCTATTGTCGCAAAACCATCATGTTTGAAATAAATACTCATATCAGACCTATCGGCTTAATCTCTCTATCTGAAATCGCAATCACTTTAAATAAGCCCCCCATTTCCTCAGCGGAACTCAAGCGGTGTACGGCACTTTCTATATCCTCTCTTTGTTTTTCACTAGCATTTGATTGCAAAGCTTTGGCACGTTCCAGCAGCCCGCACTTTTCCAAAAAAGTTCCCTGCTCTACAGGGCCGTATGTATATAGCCCCGCATCCTGACAAACTCCCATGACTTGCGCAAAGTTAACATGAGCCGTCAGATCATGCCGGCCCGGATTTTCGAATGGGCTAACATACTCATGAGACTTAACAGCCTGAAACGTATTGCCAAAGGCTGTTTTTTTATAGCCATAGTCAATAAACAGTGCAAATCCGCCTTTCTCTTTAATAAGAAGTGCAAGCTCTTTCGTAAAATCAAATACGGCAGGACTTCTCTCAAAAACGTCTCCCTCTTTTGGTTTGTGAGGAATCCCAGGCGGCGGCGGGCTTTTGACATGTGACATCTTGAATGAACCAGAGTTATCCACAGAAACATGTCGTTTCCACCATACCCCTTTTTTAAAAAAATATTGTTCTATGGGCAACGCATCAAGGAATTCGTTAGCGTATATAAAAAACGGCCCCTTCTTCTTACTTAAAGTCCGCTTGTGGATATCTTTAATCCAGATTAAATTGTGACCCGGATTTTTTTCTTTCTGATCCGCTCTGAGCCTTTCACTTGTTTCAAGAAGAAGTATATCAGAAACATTTTCTAACATTTTGTAATGTTTGTAAACTCTCAGGATGTCGTTTAATAAAACGCCGCGCCCTGGACCACATTCAAGAAGAGCAAATCGATCCACTGAACCAAGCTGCTTCAAGATATCCACAGACCATGCCGCAATTAATTCCCCGAACATCTGGCTGATTTCAGGGGCCGTAATAAAATCTCCCTCCACGCCAAAGGGACGATAGGCGTTGTAATATTGCTGGTTACAAAGAGCCATATACTCTTCCAGTGGCATAACCCCACGTTTTCTAACTTTTTCGGTAAGATCAGATACGAATGTCATCAGGTTTCTTTATAATTGAATAAATGATAATTGCCAAACCCAGTGCCATCATCGGCAGGCACAGAATTTGCCCCATGGAGATCACCTCAAAGAACAGACCGAGTTGTTCGTCCGGCTCGCGCACATATTCCACCAGAAAACGGAAAAAGCCATACATAAACAGAAATAGTCCAGTAATGGCACCGGGAATGGTTTTGTGAAGACGCAAACGAACCATAACAAACAGCATGATGAAGAGCAAAACCCCCTCTAGTGCGGCCTCATATAGCTGTGACGGGTGACGTGGCTGTCCGTCCGTCCCGGGAAAGATGACCCCCCATGGACCGTCTGTGACCCGGCCATAAAGCTCGGCATTTACAAAATTGGCAATTCGCCCCAAAAACAACCCGATTGGCGCAGCGCAGGCCACAACATCACTCAAACGAAAGACGTTGAACTTGTGCTTCCATGCATACAGGACCATAGCAACGCTCACACCAATGATCCCGCCATGAAAGGACATGCCCCCATGCCAGACTTGCAGGATTTCCAGAGGGTTTGCAGCAAAATAAGAAAAATTATAGAATAGCACATACCCCAGACGCCCACCGATAATCACGCCCGGAATGGCCCAGACCATAAAATCGTCAATATCTGTTTTGTAGGGACGTTCCTTACGTAGCCCATCCGCCAAACGCAGGGCATACCCCCACCCCAGTAAAAAACCGACCAGATAGGCCAGCGCATACCAGCGCACCTCAAACGGCCCTATATCATAATAGGGGCCAATCTGAAAGGCGACGGGGTCTATGGCAGGAAATTCCATTAATCCTGTTTTTTACCTGTAAGAATCTGTTTGGGAAAGATACTCACTGACATATTTTTTCACACCATCTTCCAGACTCATAAAGTCTTTTGTGTATCCTGCGGCACGCAGTTTTTCGACATTGGCTTCAGTAAAATACTGATACTTTCCGCGGAGTTCCTGCGGCATCTCAATATAAGTGATTTTAGGCTCCAGACCTGCGGCATTGAATGTCGCCTGAGCAAGGTCCTTAAAGCTTCTGGCCTGACCAGAGCCTAAATTATAAAGCCCGGTTTTATCGCCATGTTCATAAAACCATAAAATCGCATCAATACAATCCCCCACCCATATAAAATCACGCAGTTGCCCGCCATCTTCATACTCAGGATTATGAGATTTGAATAATCGTGCCGAAGCCCCTGCAACGACCTGCGGATAAAGCTTGCAAAGGACGCTCATCTGATCACCCTTATGATATTCATTCGGGCCATAAACATTAAAAAATTTTAAGCCCACCCATTGCGGCGGCACGCTTTCCTTTCCTTTGTGAACACCACTTGTCACACTGACCACACGTTTATCGAACAGGTGTTTCGACCATGCGTAAGGATTCATCGGACGCAGTTTGGCAAGGTCTTCCAGATTTTCACTGTCATTAAAGCCCTGCGCGCCGTCCCCGTACGTAGTCCCGGACGAAGCATAGATAAACCGCACATCATGATCCGCACACCAGCGCCAGAGCAACCGGGAGAAAATAAAGTTGTCATCCACGATCAAATCGGCATTCGTTTCTGTGCTGGATGCAATGGCCCCCATATGAAACACAACGGAAATATCGTCGCTATGCTGTTCCATATAATCAAGAAGGTTTTCCGGTTTGATAATGTCCCTCACATTCCGCTTGGATATATTACGCCACTTATCCCCTGTTCCCAGCCGGTCACAAATAACGATATCTTCGTCTGTTCTATGTTCCAATTCTGCGGCCAGATTCGATCCGATAAATCCCGCTCCGCCTGTCACAATAATCATTTTATTTTTCCCATTTTTTACTTTTCTCAAGGTTTATCACAGGTTCAGCTAAATGAAAAAGAAGCGAGTCAAGTTATCCACGGTTTTTCTTCAGATAGCCTGTAAACCTTCTTGCTCGACTCGAAAAAATCATGCTAATACCTTCAAAATATTTTTTAGGGGAATCATGTCTTCATCACAAATTTTAGATGATTTGGCGAAAGTAGCTGGCGGAACAATCAGTTTTGTCAGTTCTGCCCGCCAGCAAATAAGACAGGGTGTTCGTACAAAAATTGATGATGTTGCAAACAGTATGGATCTCGTTCCGCGAGAAGACTTTGAACGGCTGGAAGCCATGCTGCAACAATCAAGACTAAAGCAGGAAGAACTTGAAAAAAGACTCTCTGCTCTGGAAAACGATGCCAACACACATAAGAAAACTGCCAAGAGTAAATAGAACCATGCAAAAGCAAACCTTCGCCTCTGCCTATCGACTCAATCCTCTGGATTCTGTTGAAGACCTTCTGATTGCCAATGACTGGGTTTACAAACGGTTAACGAATGAAGAACTCGTCCTGTCTATTGCCGGGCGTTCTTGTGATTACAACCTCTGCTTTACGTGGAATGAAACCGCCAGCCTTTTGAAAATGTCCTGTGAAATTGAGGATGAAATTCCGGAAGGAAAGATGGGCGAAGCTATTCTGGTTGCTGGTGAACTCAGCCAGAACTTGAGTCTGGGTTATCTGGCTGTTGACCATCACCAAAAGAAAGTTGTCCATCATTACAGTCTGCTGGCTGGAGATGATGATAAAATCCTTGATCGTTCTTATCTGGCGGATGTTGTCGAAAATATTCTGAGGGATTGTGAAGAGAATTTTACCCTGATTAAATATTTCATGAACAAAGACGTCTGCCGTTCCGACAAAAAACTGATTTCCCTTTTGATTATGCCGACAGAAGGCCACGCTTAATGGCAAGTACGCTTGCTCTGATTGGCTGCGGCAAGATGGGACAGGCCTTGCTGGACGGCTGGCTCAAAAAGAACCTTCCTTATGAGTTGACGGTTATCCAGCCGGAGCCTCTCCCCCCGGAAATCCAGACGGATGGCTTCACTTACGTTCAGGCTCCGCCAACCGATCAGGTATTTGATGTTCTGGTTTTTGCTGTAAAGCCACAGATTTTGAATGACGTTTTAAAATCCTACGCAGATTCGGTTCATGACACGTCTTTGATCCTCTCCATTGCTGCCGGCAAATCCATTACAACATTTGAAAGCGTATTCGGAGCCTCTCAACCAGTCATCCGCGCCATGCCCAACACCCCGGCGGCCATCGGACAAGGCATCACGGCCTTATGCCCGAACGGTAGCGTAAGCGAAAACCAAAAACACATGGCCGAAAGCCTGTTTCAGGCCAGTGGTGAAGTTGTCTGGATCGAAAATGAACCCCTCATGGATGCAGTGACAGCGATTTCAGGGTCCGGCCCGGCTTATGTTTTTTATCTGATTGAAGCCTTAGCAGAAGCCGCGCAAAAACTTGGTCTGGATCAGGATCAGGCCACACGACTGGCCCGTCAGACCGTTATCGGCGCCGCCGCTTTGGCAAAGGACGAGCCGGGTACAGACGCAGCAACACTTCGGCAAAATGTCACCTCTCCCGGCGGCACAACCGAGGCCGCCCTGAACGTTTTAATGGATGGAACATTTCAGGAGAGCCTGACGCAGGCCGTCACCGCTGCCCGCGACCGTGGAAAAGAACTCAGCAGCTAATTTTGTGCGTTGCCCCTTTACAAGGCCCCCTTCGTCCCTCATGTTAATAAAATAACGATTGTCTTTCATCGCTTCGATGAACATACAACCCAAATAAATAAGGATAATTCAGGAAAACCGTATGAAAATATTAGTACCTGTTAAACGCGTTATTGATTACAACGTGAAAGTGCGCGTCAAATCAGACGGCAGCGGTATTGATCTGGCCAATGTCAAAATGTCCGTCAATCCATTTGATGAAATCGCCGTGGAAGAAGCCGTCAGATTAAAAGAAGCCGGAACCGCCAGTGAAGTCATCGCCGTCACGATTGGCCCTGAAAAAGCGCAGGAACAACTGCGTACGGCCATGGCTATCGGCGCAGACAGAGGCATCCTCGTCAAAACAGATGTGCCGATTGATCTGGGTGGTGTGGAACCTCTGGCCGTGGCAAAAACCATCAAGGCATTAATCGAAAAAGAATCTCCCGATCTTGTCATCATGGGCAAGCAATCAATTGATGATGATTCCAGCCAAACAGGACAGATGTTGGCAGCCTTACTCGGATGGCCGCAAGCGACATTTGCCTCTGAAGTTAAAATTGACGGCAACAATGCTGAAGTCACCCGCGAAATCGATGGCGGCCTGGAGACCATAAAAATCTCCCTGCCGGGGATTATCACAACAGACTTGCGCCTGAATGAACCACGTTATGCGTCCCTGCCAAACATCATGAAAGCCAAGAAAAAACAACTTGATATCATGGAACCATCAGATCTCGGTGTCAGTTATGACCCGAAAGTGAGCGTGATAAGCGTGTCAGAACCGCCAGAGCGAAAAGGCGGCGGGAAAGTGTCCAGTGTGGATGAATTGATTGATAAACTGAAAAATGAAGCAAAGGTGATATGAACAAAAGAGTTAACATTTCATCAGGCTCACCTATGGAAAAACCGATAGGTTTTTCTCGTGCAGTAAAACAAGGCAATATGATTTTTGTAGCTGGAACCGCGCCAATTGGGGAGAAAGGGAAAACTATTGGTGTAAACAATGTCTATGAACAAACTAAGGCTAATATTGAAATATCAAAAAAAGCAATAGAAGAAGCTGGCGGAAACCTTAAAAATGTAGTGAGGACACGAATTATGCTAACGGATATTTCTACATGGAGAGATGCAGCGAGAGCACATGGCGAATACTTTTCTGAAATCAGACCCGCATGTACATTTGTTCAAGTTAGCGGGTTTATTAACTCAGAATGGTTAGTTGAAACAGAAATGGATTGTATGATTAATTAAGGGAAAGCTATGACAATATTAATTATTGCAGAACACCACGGAGAAGAATTGGCCTCTAACACAGCCCATATTGTGGCCGCCGCCAAGGAAATCGGGGGAGACATACATGTTCTTGTCAGTGGGTCAAACCTCTCTGCTGTTGCTGAACAGGCCTCAAAAATTGATGGCGTGGCAAAAATTCTCAAGGCCGAGAGTGAGCAATATAATCATCATCTTGCCGAGAGCATGGAGGCATTGGTTGTTCCACTGGCGGAGAGCTATGAGTTTATTCTCGCCCCCTCCTCCACCTTTGGAAAAAATGTCTTGCCACGGATCGCTGCAAAACTGGATGTCCAGCAAATTTCAGATATTATCGGCATTGAAAGCGCCGATACATTCAAACGCCCTGTTTACGGTGGGCAGGCCATCGCCACGGTCAAAACAAGTGATGCCAAGAAAGTCATGACGGTACGTCCCACGGCTTTTGATGCCGCAGGAGAGGACGGAAGTGCCCCGATTGAAGAGATTACAGGAGCTATGAGCGATATAGGAACAAGCTTTATCAGCCTGAAAGAAGCCGAATCCGACCGCCCGGAACTGACCTCTGCCAAAATCGTCGTGTCCGGCGGACGTGGGCTGGGCTCTGCTGAAAACTTTAAAATGATTGAAGAACTGGCTGACAAACTGGGCGCGGCCATTGGTGCATCCCGTGCCGCGGTTGATGCGGGATATGTTCCCAATGACTGGCAAGTCGGGCAAACGGGGAAAGTCGTTGCGCCGGAACTTTATATTGCAATCGGCATCTCCGGGGCGATCCAACATTTGGCTGGTATGAAAGATTCGAAATACATCGTTGCTATTAACAAGGATGAAGAAGCACCTATTTTTCAGGTTGCTGATTATGGTCTTGTAGCTGATTTATTTGATGCCGTACCTGAGTTGAATGAAAAGCTCTAGGCACTAAGTGCAGGATTT
>CAKZKV010000255.1 GCA_937124505.1 uncultured Alphaproteobacteria bacterium | reverse complement strand
GCCGCGAAATGATGGCCGGGGCAATTGTCACCATGACCGGATGGTTGCCGTTTCTTGTCACCACCACCTTTGCCCTGCCCGCCATGTACGTGTGGTCTGTCGGCAACCAGCTTTTCCAGACAGGCCTTAATTCCGCATGGTACAGAAGCCGGACGGTCGCGTCCCTCATGGCGCGGGAAATTATTCTGATGACCAGCCGTTTGATCTTTGTGCCCCTCATCATCTGGCTGCTTTATACAGATACCACGTATTTCATTCTGTTCATGATTGGCCTGTCCTGTCTGATGATTGGCTACAGCACGTACTGGATGAAATCCATCAAGATCAAAGGCCCCGTTATGCCGATTGAAACTCTTGTGATAAAGCGTTAGGATGTGCATAGCACTTGAAAAATAAAACAGGGCTTCCATTTTAATCTGTATGAAAAAAGCAATTCTTGCAGGTGGTTGTTTCTGGGGCATGGAAGACCTGTTCCGTAAACAACCTGGTGTGGCCCGTACGCGTGTCGGATATACGGGCGGTCATACTGTAAACCCGACTTATCACGACCTTTGCCGTGGTAATACAGGACACGCGGAAGCGATTGAAATAACCTATGATGAAAGCCAGACAACGTACAGAAACCTCCTGATTTTTTTCTTCAAGATGCATGACCCGACAACACTCAACAAACAGGGAAATGATCGCGGCAGCCAGTACCGCTCCGCCATCTTTTATGAAACAGACGAGCAAAGAGAAGTTGCGGAAAATCTGATTGCCGAGATAGATAAGGCGGCGTTCTTACCCGGCAAAATAGTAACGGAGGTGGTTCCGGCAGGCCCGTTTTATGAAGCCGAGCCGGAACATCAGGATTACCTGCAAAAACATCCAAACGGCTATACCTGCCATTATGTCAGGGATAATTGGACCTTATAAGAATAAATTCTGAATAAAATCTCGACAGTTTTACTCTGTCTCTGTAAAACATTCGTATGAGTAAGAAGCAGATTTACAAGCCCAAACCGATTAGCGGATTCCCGGAATGGCTGCCGGAAGAACGCTTGATTGAGCAGCAATGGCTGGACCACATCCGCAAGACGTTCGAGGCGTACGGCTTTACGTCCATTGAAACGCCGTGTGTGGAGGAACTGGACGTACTGCTGGCCAAAGGGGAAACAGACAAGGAAATCTACACCCTCACCCGCCTGCAAGCCGAGGACGGCGATGACAAGGACGCCCGTTTGGGCCTGCACTTTGACCAGACCGTACCGTTCGCGCGCTATACCGCCCAGCATTTCAACGACCTGACCTTTCCGTTCAAACGTTACCAGATGCAAAAGGTCTGGCGCGGCGAACGCCCGCAACTGGGACGGATGCGTGAATTCCTGCAATGCGATATCGACGTGATTAACGTCGATCACCTGCCCCTGCACTTTGATGCGGAAATCCCCGCGATTATTTACGAAATCCTCTCCGGCCTCGACATCGGACGGGTACAGATTAAGGTGAGTAACAGGAAGATATTAAATGGCTGGTTAGAAAGTTTAGGTCTTTTTTCTGAAGATATGAAAGCAATCATATTCAGAACTATTGATAGATTATCAAAAGAGGAGTTTATGCCATTAATTAGTGGCATGCGGGAAGCTCTAGAAAAACATGAAGATAATAATAGTCTTGATGCTGAATATATTACTGACTCAGTCACAGACTTTATTAATATTGCTAGAAATGATTACTCTTCATTTGAAGAGTTAGAAGATAAGCTCAGAAGTACAAAGAATATAGATACTTCAAATGTAATATTTAATGAAGGCATTAAGGAGCTCTCCTTCGTCCTTGACCATCTCTCCCACTTACCCGAAGGAGCCGTTGTTGCCGATCTCTCCATCGTACGCGGGCTGGATTATTATACGGGGACGGTGTATGAGACGAACCTGCTCGATATTCCGGAATTCACCTCCTCCGTCTGTTCCGGCGGACGGTATGACGATCTGGCCGGGTCGTACATCAACAAACACCTGCCCGGCGTGGGGATTTCCATCGGTTTCTCACGTCTTTTTGATGTTTTGCGCCATAACGGCTATATTAAAACGGCGGCGCGTTGCCCGACGGACGTTCTGGTGGTTCTGCCATCGGAAGATCAACGCACCCAAAGTATGGAAACCGCACGGGCCTTGCGCGGACGCGGATTTAACGTGGAAACCTACCACGCGCCGCAAAAAATCGGTAAACAGATTGCCTATGCCGAGAAAAAAGGGATATCCTATGTGTGGTTCCCTGATCTGGGTGAGGTCAAAAATATGGCCACGGGCGAACAAACAGCAGCAAAGGTTGAAACATGGCAAAAATAGCTTTTTACATTTTTATTCTGATGGTCGCGTTTTTACCGTCCGCCCACGCGAATGAGGGAGAGGCGTACGTCTATTCCCCGGAAGGATGTGACTTCACCGCCACATTTCCGTTTGAACCTGGCTTTGTGCGCCGCTGCCCTTCCGATAAAAATCTTCCCTGTCTTGAAGTTGCACAATTCACCGACCGGACTGATTTCGACCAGACCATCAACGTGGAAATGATCTGCCAGCCGATTGCGCAGGAAGTTTACAAAACGTACACAAAGGACAATATGGAAGCCGTCATCCTGAACATGACGCGAGATGCCAACCTGCCTGAACTTCCGGAAGTCACTTATCAGGAAGAAGAAAACGGTTTGAAAATTGCCGGAACCAGCGGGATCAAAACAACCGGATTTTCCACAAAGATTTTTGTGACGCAAATATGGGTCACGGAAAACTCCGTTATGAGCGTAGAAGGTGAAATGAGTCTGGACCACGGGGACGAAGGCGACAAAAAGTTCGCCGATATCCTGCAAAGCATTGGACCAAAAGATCAGACGAACGAGGAAGAGGAAGAGGAAGAGGAAGAGGAAGAAGCAGTAGCAGAAGACGCCAACTGAAGCTTTTGAACCATGCTGAAAAAGCCATTGCGACGGTTGGGAGAAAGATGGCTTTCCAGCCCCAGTTTTGTGAATACGTCTTTTATATCAACCTGCCGCAACAAATCCAGAGGCTGGTCATTATATATCTTGGACAGCACGCCAATCAATCCGCGGACGATATGAGCATCGCTGTCCGCGACAAAATGCAGATATCCGTCCTGTGGCGTCGCAACCATCCACACACGGCTGGTGCAGCCGGGAACCAGATGATTTTCTGTCTTTTGCGACTCCGGCATCGGCGGTAACTGTTTGCCAAGATCAATAAGGTAGGCATAACGCTCCTCCCAGTCACTAAACATGGCAAAATCATCAATCAGGTTTTGGATATGCTCCTGCATGTCTTTTTATGTATTTCGTCTGCATAAGTAAGTCAAATCAACTTAGTCATTGCAGAATCGTAACAGAAAGATCATATAAGAAATAATAAAGCTTGAAGTACGGTTACTGGCTTGGCAAAGTGAAGGTATATGATTCATCTTAATGGAATAAAATTTTTATGAGCAAAGACGACGATAACAACGAAGATAGCAAAAACACCCTGTATTGTTCTTTCTGCGGAAAGAGCCAGCATGAGGTGAAAAAACTGATCGCGGGGCCGAACGTATTCATCTGTAATGAATGCGTAGAACTTTGCGTTGATATCATTCGTGAAGAAGACAAGACACAACTCGTCCGCAGCGACGAAGATGGTATTCCGACTCCTTCCGAAATCAAGGCTGTGCTGGATGACTATGTAATTGGTCAGAATCGTGCCAAGCGTGTCATGTCTGTGGCGGTTCATAACCACTACAAACGTCTGGAACATGGTGGGACAGGCTCCGGGGCGGATATTGAAATCTCTAAATCCAATATCCTTCTGGTTGGACCGACCGGATGCGGGAAGACGCTGTTGGCACAAACACTTGCTAAAATCATTGATGTGCCCTTTACCATGGCTGATGCCACGACCTTAACCGAAGCCGGTTATGTAGGGGAAGACGTTGAAAATATTGTCCTGAAGCTGTTGCAGGCCTCTGATTATAACGTAGAGCGCGCACAAAAAGGGATTGTCTATATTGATGAAATTGACAAGATTTCCCGCAAATCCGACAATCCGTCTATTACCCGAGATGTGTCCGGGGAAGGCGTACAGCAGGCTCTTTTGAAATTAATGGAAGGTACGGTTGCCTCTGTGCCGCCTCAAGGGGGGCGCAAGCACCCGCAACAGGAATTTTTGCAGGTTGACACTTCAAATATGCTGTTTATTTGTGGCGGTGCGTTCGCAGGGATTGAAAAAATTCTGGCCAATAAGGGACGCGGCACTACAATCGGTTTTGGGGCAGACGTACAGGAGCCGGATAGCCGCGATGTGGGTGAGCTTTTGGCGAATCTTGAACCGGAAGACCTTCTGAAATACGGTCTTATTCCTGAGTTCGTAGGCCGTCTGCCATTGATTGCGACTTTAGAAAATCTTGATGAAGATGCGCTTATCACAATCTTGACAGAACCTAAAAACGCACTTGTTAAACAATACAAGAAACTGTTTGAAATTGAAGGCGTCGAACTTGAATTCAAAAAAGAGGCTTTAACCGCTATTGCCAAAAAAGCGATTGAGCGCAAGACAGGTGCACGTGGTCTGCGTTCCATCATGGAAGCCATCCTGATGGACACGATGTACGATATCCCCGATATGGACGATGCTGAAAAAGTTGTGATCACAGCGGATAACATTGAGGATCTGACAAAAAAACCAAAAATTGTGTTCGCAAAAAAGAAAAAAGACAAAAAAGACGATAAAAAAGAAGCCGCCGGGTAAATTTTTTTCTAAGAATGGCAAGATTGTTAAGGAATATCTTGCTTTGTAAAATTATTTTTTATAAAAAACCTGATGCAGGAAATACAACACCAAAGTCTTCATGTTAATCATTATGGCTTCACAATTCATCATGAATATGACGCACGTGATCTACGCTTGATCAGTCAGGATGACACGCAAGCAGACCATAGGCATCAGATCAAATGGGATGTCTCCCTGCACCCGAAACATGGACATCCTGATATTACTATTGCCCCACTATGGTGCGCCAATATTCATTTTGCAACCCTTCGACTGGCAAAATTCCTAACTGATTGGCCTGTTACAAATGCCGCAAACCCTGATTCTCGTGTCCAGATTGCACTTCATAAAGAAATACCGGAGAAAGAACTGGGCGATTTTTTTATTCAGCATGGGACAGCATCTGCCTGGATGAGTATAGGAATCAACGGCAAAAACCAGAAAGAACTGGAAAAACTCAGAAATATTTTTAAACGTGTCAGCAATGAAAGCGAACATGGGCTTAACAAAATCGTGATAGATGCCTCTAATGGACACATGAATGCTATGCGGCGGCGCATAGCTGCAGTTCGCGAGATTGTTGATGATAAAGCCATTATTTTAGCCGGGAATGTTGTTACAGGACAGATGACCCAAAAACTGCTTGAAGACGGTGCTGATGGCGTCAAATTGAATCATGGCCCCGCAAAAGTTTGCAGAACCCGTCAAAATTCCGGCATTTACCGCCCAACCTTTACAACGGCGGCAGAATGCTCTCTGGCAGCTCATGAAATGGGTGGGTTTACTGTCTCAGATGGCGGCGGAACAAGCCTTGGTGGAACAAGCGCTGTTTTATTTACAGGTGGTGTAGACGGCATTATGAGCGGCAGCCTGTTCGCTGGACATAAAGAATGTGATGAACCTTTTTTTCGCAACATAAATCCTCTGGACCGCAAGGATGTAGACTTTTTCAAAAGATATATGTGGTATTTCGGAAGCGCCAGCATAGATGCTCTGAACAAGTACCACGGAGGACGAGATTCTCATCGTCCCTCCGAAGGGACTCGGCGTAAAGTTCCTTACAAGGAAGACCTGAAAGAAACATTGGAGCAATGGTTTAGCAGTGTGGCTTCTACTGTCAGTTTTCGTTCTGACCAGCTATCTAAAGAGTCACAAAGTTCTGAAGAAAGCCCACCAACATGGACATTTTATGATTTGAGAAACTCTACAGACAGGCTTGTTTATGCCCCCATGTAAAAGTCTCTGGAAAACTTCGTGTTCTTTCGAACAGAATGCTTGACACAAGGGATGCTTTCACACTATAAACACATTTCGATTTTACAAATGGAGAGTAATATGTTCGCAGTCGTAAAAACAGGCGGCAAGCAATACAAGGTTTCAAAAGACGACAAGATCACTGTTGAAAAACTGGACGGTGACGAGGGTAAAGCTGTCACACTGGATAATGTTTTGTTCTTTTTTGACGGACAAAAAGCCACTATTGGCGAACCTGAAGTCAAGGGCGCCAGCGTGAAAGCCACAATCGTAAAGCAGACACGCGGTGAAAAAATCACGGTATTCAAGAAAAAGCGTCGTCAGAATTACCGTCGTAAAAAAGGTCACAAGCAAGACCTGACTATTCTGCAAATCACAGACATCAAAGCAGCATAATTAAAATAATAACAATTGGTTAGAACGGAGTTTTAATATGGCACATAAGAAAGCTGGTGGTAGTACAAGAAACGGACGTGACTCGGAGAGTAAACGTCTTGGCGTAAAAAAATATGGTGGTGAGGACGTTCTGGCTGGAAATATTCTCATCCGTCAACGTGGAACAAAATGGCATCCGGGAAAAGGTGTTGGCCTTGGGAAAGACCATACAATCTATGCTCTGATTGACGGTATGGTAAAGTTCACGCGTGGTCGTAATGACCGTTCCATCGTGAATGTCGTCCCGGCAAATGATGGAGCACTCCCTCAGGCGGCGGAATAATTTTTAAACACAATTATTTGAGGAAGCCCGCCAAGCGGGCTTTTTTTGTATATGAAGTTCTTGGATCAGGCAAAAATATATATTCAAAGTGGCAATGGCGGCCCCGGCTGTATGTCGTTCCGGCGTGAGAAGTACGTGGAATTCGGCGGCCCGGATGGCGGCAATGGCGGCAAGGGCGGAGACGTTATCTTCCGCGCAGTCAAAAACCTAAATACCCTGATTGACTTTCGTTATACGCAGCATTTCAAGGCCGAGAGCGGCCATAACGGGGCCGGACGCAACAAGACCGGCGCAGGTGGAAAAGACTGCATTATCACCGTCCCTGTCGGCACACAGATCATTGCAGAAGACAAGGAAACGATTCTGGCCGATATGATCGAAGATGGACAGGAAATCACCCTTTTAACGGGCGGGGATGGAGGATTCGGCAATACGCATTACAAGTCCTCCACGAATCAAGCGCCGCGTAAGACGACACCCGGCTGGCCGGGGCAGGAAATGGCCATCTGGCTACGCCTGAAACTGATTGCTGATATTGGCCTTGTTGGCCTCCCCAATGCCGGTAAATCAACATTTCTTTCCGCCTGTACGCGTGCGCATCCCAAAATTGCCGATTATCCCTTTACAACGCTGCACCCGAATCTGGGCGTAGCCAAAGCCGGAGACAGGGAATTTATCATTGCCGATATTCCCGGTCTGATTGAAGGCGCTTCTGAAGGGCATGGACTGGGAGATCGTTTTCTCGGCCATGTCGAACGTACTTACGCCCTCCTCCATATCATAGATATTACACAAGAGGATGCGGTAGCGGCCTACCATACGATCCGAAATGAACTGGAAGCCTATGGCAATGGCCTTGAAGACAAGCAGGAAATCATTGCCCTGAATAAAGCCGATGCTCTGGGAGAAGAACTGGCCAAAGACCAGCAGCAGGAATTTGAGCAAGCAACAAAAACCAAAACTTTTTTAATGTCCGGCGTCTCAGGTGAAGGCGTACAGGATATTTTATTTGAACTTTTGAAGATTATTGAGTCGAAGGGACAAAATGATGACGAAGAATACAACGTCCTCTAACAGTTTGCTGAAAAATTCGAAACGTATCATTATCAAGATCGGTTCAGCCCTTGTGACCGACATGGAAAAAGGAACTGTCCGCTCTGAGTGGCTGCAAACACTGGCGGGTGATATTCATAGCCTGCGGGATAAAGAAATTATCGTCGTTTCTTCCGGCGCGATTGCCCTGGGACGAAAATCTTTAGGCATAGACCTGCTAACGCCGTCAAAAGACCTCAAAATTGAACAAAAGCAGGCCGCCGCCTCCATCGGCCAGATCAAGCTGATGAATGCATTTCAAACTGCATTTTCAAAGGCCGGACTTGAAATATCACAAATCCTTCTAAATCCCAAAGATACGGAGAATAGACGTACGCATCTGAACGCCCGCGCCACCTTGGAAACCTTGCTGAAAAATAATTTCATTCCTGTGATTAATGAAAATGACACGACCGCGACAGAAGAAATAAGATTCGGTGATAATGACAAACTCGCCGCACGCGTTGCCCAGATGATGGAGGCAGACCTGCTTCTGATTCTCTCCACAACCGATGGGCTGTATACGGACAATCCCTCCCTGAACCCGAATGCACAGCATATCTCCGTGATTAAAAATATTACCGAAGATGTTTTGAATATTGCCGGCGAAGCTCCGAATGGCGTCTCGACAGGCGGCATGAAAAGCAAAATAGAAGCCTCACAAATAGCAGTCAATGCCGGAACGCATGTGATCATTACGAGCGGAAAGCCGCACAACCCTCTTCAGGAAATGTTAAACCGTTCACAAAGATCAACACTTCTCCTCGCGACAGATACGCCTCACAATGCCCGAAAACGCTGGATTGCCGCTCACCTGCAACATAAAGGCGCCATTCAGATTGACGAAGGGGCCCTTAAGGCACTAAAATCAGGAAAAAGTCTCCTGCCCATAGGCGTCATCGGAGTCACTGGCGTTTTTGAGAGGGGAGACGCCATCGCGATTCAGGATTCGCATGGAAAAACCTTTGCGATTGGCCTTTGCGGCTATCATTCCGAAGACACAAAAAAGATCAAAGGCAAACAAAGCTCCGAAATCGAAGCTGTTTTAGGACATGCCGGACGTGGAGTCCTGGTTCACCGCAATGATATGGTTTTAATGGAGGGCGGAAAGGTGTAATCTGTTCAGTATGAGAACAGATACCCCGCCCCAGACAAAATACCTGAAAGATTATACGCCCCCGCCTTATCTGGTTGATCATGTTGATATGGTTTTCCGGCTTGAGGAAGAACAGACGCGTGTCACAACAACCACGCATTATCGAAAAAACCCGGAGAGCACAAAAGAAGATTTAATTCTCAATGGAGATGACTTAAAGCTTCTATTTATTAAAAAAGACGGTGTACCTCTGGATAAGTCCGTGGATTATCAGGAGGATAAAGACCGTATAACTTTGAATAACCCTGGGGATAAATTCACCCTGATAATTGAGACAGAAATCAACCCCGCCGCAAATACACGGCTGGAGGGACTTTACACGTCAAACGGTACGTTCTGCACGCAATGCGAAGCCGAAGGATTCCGACGAATCACCTATTATCAGGACAGACCCGATGTTTTATCTACTTTTACCGTACGCATTGAAGCGGATCAGGACAAATACCCCGTTCTTCTGTCAAATGGAGATCTGATTGAAGAGGGGACTCTGGAAAATGAAACGCACTATGCGGTTTTCAAAGACACAACTCCGAAGCCCTGTTATCTGTTCGCACTTGTCGCCGGAAATCTGGTGCACCTGCATGACACGTTCACAACCATGTCAGGCCGTAATGTGGATTTATACATCTATGTCCGCAAGGGCGATGAAAACCAGATCGACCACGCAATGCGCTCTCTGCAAAAATCCATGAAATGGGATGAAGAGGTTTACGGACGCGAATATCAGTACAGCCGTTTTAATATTGTCGCGGTCAGTGACTTCAATATGGGCGCGATGGAAAACACCTCCCTGAATATTTTTAACACCGCACTGACCCTGGCGCACCGCGATACCGCCACGGACAGCGACTTTATGCGGGTCGAAGGCGTGATTGCCCATGAATATTTCCACAACTGGACGGGAAACCGCGTGACCTGCCGTGACTGGTTCCAGTTATCCCTGAAAGAAGGCCTGACTGTTTTCAGGGATCAGGAATTTACCGCTGACATGAACTCCCGCGGCGTCAAGCGGATAGACGACGTTATGACATTGCGCAGAATGCAATTTCCGGAAGATGCGGGCCCCCTCGCCCACCCTATTCGCCCTGATAACTACATAGAAATTGATAATTTCTATACCATGACAGTCTATGAAAAGGGCGCGGAAGTCATCCGCATGATGAACACGCTGCTCGGGCCTGAAGCCTACAGAAAAGGGACAGACCTCTATTTTGAGCGTCATGACGGACAGGCCGTGACCTGCGATGATTTTGTTCAGGCGATGCAGGATGCCGGCGGCCTTGACCTGGAACATTTTAAACTCTGGTATTCGCAGGCCGGTACACCGGAAGTCAGCGTTAGAAGTCACTATGATGCAGATGCAAAAACGTACAGCCTGACCCTGCACCAGACCATTCCGGATACGCCAGGACAAAAGAACAAGAAGCCCATGCATATCCCGGTTCAGATCGGTCTGATCGGCCCGAACGGACAGGACATGCATGAGGAATTGTTACAACTAAAAGAAGCAGAACAAACCTTTACCTTTGAACATATTGGTGAGCGCCCGGTTCCCTCTATCCTGCGTAATTTTTCTGCGCCTGTGAAACTAAGCACAGATTTGACATCTGACGATCTCAGGTTCCTGATGGTGCATGATCGCGATGGGTTTAACCGCTGGGAAGCCGGACAAAATCTTGCCTTGCAGGTTTTAAACGAGATGATCGCAGAAGAAGGACGCATACCACCAGCGGACTACGTACAGTCCTACGGCGATCTGCTGGACCGGGCATTGGATGAAGATGCCGATAAAGCCCTGATGGCGCGGGCAATTTCCATTCCCGATATCCAGCGCATCGCGCAGGAACAAGACATTGTTGATACGGATGTCATTTATGCCGCACGCGAAACGCTTCTGAATACCCTTCTGGAAGCGCACGAGGATAAGTTACGTACGCTTTATCAGAATAATCAGGAAACAAGCGCGTTCTCGATCACGCCGGATGCCATGGGCAAGCGCGCGCTGAAAAATTCGGCTATGTTGATGCTCATGAACCGCCTGCGCCCCGATGACGCCGTGATGCTGAAAGAAGCGTACGATTCCTGTACAAATATGACGGATCGTATGGCAGCCTTCTGGGGACTGAATGCGATTATTTCGGAGGAACGTACAGCCGCTCTGGATGACTTTTATCATCGTTTCAAGGAGTACCCTCTGGTGATTGATAAATGGTTCTCCGCGCAGACGATGCCACGCCACCCGGATTTAATTAAACGGCTTCAGAAGCTACGGAAACATGAGGATTTCAATATCCGCAATCCGAATCGTGTCCGCTCTTTGTACGGTGCATTTGCGGTAGGGAATCCTGTTATGTTCCATAAAGCAGATGGCAGCGGTTACAATTTCCTGAAAGAGGCCGTGTTTGAACTGAACACAATAAACCCTCAAATTGCGGCGCGACTGCTTGGCCCCTTGCGGGAATGGCGGCGTTATACACCAGATCGACAAGAGAAAATGAAAGCCGTTTTACAGGCCATTGCCGATCTGCCGAATATTTCGTCCAACGTTTATGAAATCGCGAGCAAAAGCCTTGAAGGCTGATTTCCCCATTTGTGGGATAGATGAAGCCGGTCGCGGCCCCCTGGCTGGCCCGGTCTATGCGGCCTGCGTATACATTCCGACAGAAAGCCGTGATATGCCCTTCTGGAATGAAGTTACGGACAGTAAAAAGTTATCCGCAGCAAAAAGGGGGAAGTTATTCGTTCAGATTCAACAGCATAGCGTTTTTGGAATTGGCTTATCCACAGAAAGGGAGATTGACCACCTGAATATTCTACAGGCCAGTTTACTTGCCATGGAGCGCGCATTTCTTGAAATGACAAGAAATGCTGCAAAACAGCAATTTTATGCTTTGATTGACGGCAATCAGAGCCCTAAAAACCTGCCCTGCCCCTTTGAAACCGTGGTGAAGGGGGATTCCAAACATCTGGAAATTGCTGCAGCATCTATATTGGCGAAAGTCTCGCGGGATAACATCATGAAAGACCTTCATGTAAAGTTTCCTCACTATGGCTGGGACACAAATTCCGGCTATGGA
>CAKZKV010000254.1 GCA_937124505.1 uncultured Alphaproteobacteria bacterium | reverse complement strand
GCCAGCAATTCATCATAAGCCAGCCGCCGCCGCGCCGGATAGTCCGGCAAGATGGCCTGTGGTGTGTCCGGCCTATGCAGGCCAAGAAGGCTTTCTTTCCAGTTCTGCCACCCTTCACGCTTTAACAGGCTTTGATCCTGCCATTCCGGGAGGTCGGGAATAAAATTTGTTGCAGCACTCAGCGCCTTGCGCAAGGTTTTGTTCGTCAGCCCTTCGGTCAGGGGATAAAGCGGCTCATAAATCGCAATGCGCTGTAAATCATCCAGATTGCCAATCGCGTCCGGATGCACAATTTGCAGGCTGTCATTGAACTTTTCGACTTTGCCGCTGACAATCTTTTGCGTGCCTTCCGGTAATTGTTGCAGCAACCAGTCCGCCTTCGCATTAAAAAACACCAGATTCAGACTGCCGGTTTCATCACTGCACCACACGCGGTAGGGCGCGCCGCGCTTTGTCGGCCTGAAATGTTTTTGCACCGTTATTTTAAAGGTCGCCACCTGCCCGATAGCAGCTTCAGAAATTTTAGGCTGGGCGCGGCGGTCGATCAGGTCAATTGGCACATGCCAGAGTAAATCCAGTATTTTTTCTCCGCCGGTCAGTTTTTCAAAGCGTTTCAGGTTGCGCGCCCCCACGCCGGGCAGCACGCTAAGCGCTCTGAATAACGGATCGATGATAAACGGACGCATATTTTTTAACTACCACGAATAAATGCGAATGAACACGAATAAGCGCCGCAGGCTTTTAAAATAAAGTTCACGCCAAGATCGCAACGGAATCGCAAAGGACGCAAAGATTTTTCAACATTAAAAATAACATAGCGCCCTTTGCGTTTTCTTCGCGTTCTTTGCGTGAGTATTTTATTGCGCTGCGCGCAGCCAAAACATTCATGTTCATGCGCGTTTATTCGTGGTAAAGAACCTTATGATTGACGCTATCGAAAAACTCCGTAAACAACTGATCTTTCGCTCCTGGCACCGCGGCACGCGGGAGATGGACTTGCTACTCGGCTCATTCGCCGACCGGCATGTGCCGGAGATGAGCGCAGAAGACCTGAATGATTATCAGGCTTTTCTCGAACTCAGCGACCCGGAACTTTATAACTGGTATTTACAAAAGGAAGCCGTTCCGGCCAATCTTAATACACAGTTAATGCAAGGTTTTTTAAACCACAAGGTGTCATAGGCCCTTAGCGTTCGTTCAGGAATATTGTGAATGATTTCAGTTAATTAAAAAATACAGAGGCCGCAGAGATCACAGAGTTTTCTTTGTATCTCGGAACGCTCTATGATCTCTGCGTACTCTGTAGTTAGTTTATGTCAGCCTTTTTTTATTAAGATCCTGAAACGGGTTCAGGATGACACACCTTTTTTTACATGAAAGAACGTTGCATGACACCTCCTGATATGCTTAAACAGGCGGCATGCATGCGGCTGAAACCCTGACCCCGGCATCTCCCTCAAATATCCTGTTCGGCGCGCCGGAGGGGCAGGACGCACGCATATTGACCGAAAAAGCGCGGGCAGCCGCCAAAGACGATAAAATCCTCATTCACATCGCTATCGACGATGCACGGCTGGCGACCCTGAAAGAGTTAATTGCCTTCTTTGGCCCGCAGTGCAAAATCCTCTCCTTTCCCGCGTGGGACTGCCTGCCCTATGACCGCGTCTCCCCCGGTGGAGATTTGATGGCCGAGCGGATGGCGACCCTTTGCGGGCTATTGAGCTGGCAGAAAGAGCAAAACCGCGTGCCGCGGATTTTACTGACAACCCTGAATGCTGCGTCCCAGCGCGTCCCGCCACCGGAATCCCTGAGCAAGAAACACCTGATTCTGAAAAAAGGCGGGCGGCTGGACCTCAAGACTTTTGAAACCTATCTCGCTGTGAACGGCTATCAAAGAACCGATACGGTGCGTGAAAACGGCGAATATGCCATGCGCGGCGGGATTATCGACCTGTTTCCGGCGGGACGTAAAAATCCGGTGCGCATCGACCTGTTCGGGGACGAGATTGAAAGCATTAAAATCTTTAGCGCCGAAACCCAGATCACGCGGAAAGAAATCAAGGGGCTGTCGCTGCTGCCCTCAAAAGAATATACGCTGGATGAAGAAAATATTGCGCGGTTTCGCCAGAACTACCGCGAAATATTTGGGATCAAGCGCGAAAGCGACCCGCTTTACGAAAGCATTTCCGCAGGCCGGCGCTATAACGGCGTGGAACACTGGCTGCCTTTATTTTACGACCAAATGGCAACCCTGTTTGATTACACAAATGATCCCGTCCTGACCTTCGATCAGGCGGTTTCTCAGGTCTATCTCGAACGCAGCGCACAGATTACCGACTTTTATGAAGCGCGCAAAACGCTGGAAGCCTCCCAGACCCAGAAAAAATCAAAAGATGTCAGCCTGTCCGGCGCGGTTTACCATCCCCTGCCCCCGGAAAAGCTGTATATACAAGAGCCGGAATGGCGTGAAAAAACATCCTCCGCCAAAATCCTCTCTCCGTTCCCGACACAAGGGGACGAAAGCGGTGCGAAAAAGGGGCGTGATTTTGCCGATATCCGCGCCCTGCCGGATGGTGATGTGTTTCAGGCTTTAAAGGAATATATAGAAGAACAGTCCCCTCTCCCCGGAGGGGAGAAAGTGGGTATTCTTCCGCAATACCGCAAAGCCCTCATCGCCGCGGCCTCAACTGGCGCACGGGAACGTTTGTCTGGCCTGATGGAAAATGCCGGGTTCTCAGACCTGAAACTGATTGATGAATTTGAGCAGGTCAAAAAACTGAAAACGGGGCAGATCGGGTTATGCATTCTGGATCTGGCACATGGCTTTATCGCGCCGGATTTGCTGGTCATCACCGAGCAGGATATTCTCGGCGACCGTCTGGCACGCCGCGCCAAAGGCCGTAAGAAAGCCGATAACTTCCTGCGCGAAGTCTCCTCCCTCAATGAAGGAGATCTGGTGGTGCATATGGAACACGGCATCGGGCGCTTTACAGGACTGGAAACCCTAAGCGCCGCGGGGACCCTGCATGACTGTCTGAAAATCGTCTATGCCGGAGACGACAAGCTGTATGTGCCGGTGGAAAATATCGAAGTCCTTTCCCGCTTTGGCAGTGATGAAGGACTGACACAACTCGATAAGTTAGGTGGGGCCGGATGGCAGGCGCGCAAGAGCAAGGTCAAAAAAGATCTGATGCGGATTGCGTCGAAACTGCTCGATATCGCTGCGGCGCGTCTGTTGCAAAAAAGTGACCCGTTACAACTGGAAACTGCAGAATACAATAAATTCGCGGCGCGTTTCCCCTACACCGAAACTGACGATCAGGCCGGAAGCATTGACGCGGTTCTGGAAGACCTTGCCAAGCCCCACCCGATGGATCGCCTTGTCTGTGGAGACGTTGGCTTTGGCAAAACAGAAGTTGCGATCCGCGCTGCCTATGTCGCCGCCAAGGCCGGGGCGCAGGTGGCCGTGGCTGTCCCGACCACCCTGCTGGCACGGCAGCACTTCGCAAACTTTACGGAGCGGTTTAAGGGAACGGGCCTGCGCGTCGGGCAACTGTCCCGCATGGTGGACGCGAAAGAAACACAACTGGTCAAACAGGGGTTAGAAGACGGGGCGGTTCATATCGTCATCGGCACACACGCCCTGTTCTCCAGTGACGTGAAGTTCGCGCATCTGGGTCTTTTGATTATTGATGAAGAACAACGCTTTGGCGTGAAGCAAAAAGAACGCCTGAAAGAACTGAAAAACAATATTCATGTCCTCACCCTGACGGCGACCCCTATTCCGCGCACTTTACAGATGTCGCTAACGGGCGTGCGGGAACTTTCCCTGATGACCACACCGCCGATTGACCGTCTGGCGATCCGCACTTTTGTGACCCCTTATGACCCGCTGGTGATCCGCGAGGCGTTGCTACGCGAACACTACCGCGGCGGCCAAAGCTTTTACGTCTGCCCGCGGATCAAAGATATGGCAGACCTTGAAGAACAGATCAAAGAACTGGTTCCCGAAATCAAGCTGATCACGGCACATGGCCAGATGACCCCGACAGAACTGGATGAGCGCATGACCGCCTTTTACGAGCGGCAATATGATGTGCTGCTGGCCACGAATATTATCGAAAGCGGCATTGACATTCCGTCGGCCAATACCATGATCGTCCACCGCTCCGACATGTTCGGGCTGGCGCAGCTTTATCAGATTCGCGGACGAATCGGGCGTTCCAAGGTGCGCGCCTATGCCTACCTCACCTATGACCCGGCCAAGAAACTCACGGATCAGGGGCAAAAGCGTTTAGAGGTCATTTCGACCCTTGACACGCTCGGCGCCGGATTCCAGCTTGCCTCCCATGATATGGACATTCGCGGCGCCGGAAACCTGCTGGGCGAGGAGCAATCGGGCCACATTAAAGAGGTTGGCGTGGAACTCTATCAGCAAATGCTGGAAGAGGCCGTGGCGGAAGCCAAACATGGGGGACAGTATCATGATACCGTCCCCGTTGAGAAATTTTCCCCACAGATTAATCTTGGCACATCGGTTCTGATCCCTGAAACCTATGTCGAAGACCTTGGTGTGCGCATGACCCTTTACCGCCGCCTTTCCGATCTGACAGAGGCGCAGGACGTCGAGCAATTCGCCGCCGAACTAATCGACCGCTTTGGCGCTTTACCCGCTGAAGTCGAAAACCTGCTGGATATTGTTGGGATCAAGCAGACCTGCATTCGCGCCGGAATTGACCGCGTTGATGCCGGGCCGAAAGGCGCTGTAATTGGCTATCACAATGATACGCCGCCAAACCTGCACGGATTGGTAGAATGGATGAACACCACGCAAAAGGGCCGCGCCAAAATCCGCAGTGATAATAAGATTTCTTTCCCACGCGACTGGGATGACGTGACACTGCGCGTAA
>CAKZKV010000253.1 GCA_937124505.1 uncultured Alphaproteobacteria bacterium | reverse complement strand
GCCTATATTAACGAATGGATACAGCGTTTTTCCGGTTGGGACGAAGAGACATGGCAAGCTCCCCGCCTCGGAAAACGTCTTGGCATGTGGCTGGCGCTTTATGATTTTTACGGTGAGAGTGCGGACGAACAGTTTCAGGACGATCTTTTGGACAGCATCCTGCGGCAGGCGCGCCATCTCTACCGTATCATGCCGGTACAGGACACGGGGCTGCCCCTTCTTGAGGCCTTGCAAGGCCTGATCTATGCCGGACTGGCTCTGCCCGGCGGTGAACGCTGGCTGGATTACGGGCTGGAAGCGCTGTCTTATGAGGCCGAGCACCAGATTTTAGCAGATGGTGGACATATCTCGCGTAATCCGGACACTCTTCTTGCAACGGTTATGATTTTGACGGACGTACGCGCCGCAATTGTCGGGGCGGGCTATCCGCTGCCTTCTGCAATCCAGCATGCGCTGGACCGGGCCATGCCCTCTTTACGCTTTTTCCGCTATACCGACAAGTCTTTTGGCGTGTTTAACGGCGCGCAGGAAGGTGAAAAACCATCTTTGGAGCGTCTTATCCTGCAATCCGGCACAAAGGGGCGTATCCCGAAATCCCTTCCACATACAGGCTACGAACGCCTGTCCACAGGGCGTACGATTTTAATGGTTGATACCGGCAATGCGCCATCATGGCCGCATGACAGGCACGTACATGCCTCATCAGGCGCGTTTGAGCTGATGATTGGCCGCGAACGAATATTTGTCTCCTGCGGTACACATCCCATGGATGAGGACTGGGCGGACATGTTACGCGGAACGGCGGCGCATAATGCCCTGACGCTGGATTACCGGAACATTCAGGAAATCCGCAAAAACGGACATATCGGGCGCAAGCCTAAAAAAGTATCCTGTACGCGTGAGGAGATTGGCGGCGGACAATTACTGACATTAAAACATGACGGCTATGTTCCCCTGAACGGCGTCATGCATCAGCGCCGTTTCTTTGTCGATGTCACCGGCAATGATATCCGCGGGGAGGAAGAACTGACAACCAGGACGGAAGCGCTCACAAAGCCTGTCGATGTCACCGTACGTTTCCATCTGCATCCACGCGTCCTGGTGTCCCTGATCCGCGACGGAGAAGAAGCCTTGCTCCTGCTGCCGAATGGCGCAGGGTGGCGCTTTTACCATGAAGGCGCACGCCTGTCTCTGGAAAATTCCGTCTATCTGGGGGAAGGCACGTACCCCCGCAAAACCAAGCAACTGGTTCTGTCCTGTCAGATGAGCGAGCCGGAAAAAGTGATTCAATGGGCCTTGCAAAAAGAGGGGCTTTAGTCAGTCGTTTTCCTGACCTTTAAAATCAGGTCATCGACGGAGGCCACCAGCACCCTTTCATCCCGGCCAATCGGGTCTTCACCCTCGGCGGCCTTTGCCTGCCAGCGTTCACCACTGATGAAGACATAGCCGCTTTTTTTGTCCGCGTCCCATTCCTGCACTTTTGCTTCCTTGCCGATCATCGATTCTGGCCCGGTTTTCAATTCCTTGCTAATGACGGATTTGACCAGCAAGAGGAAACCAATTCCCATGAAAATCCCGGCAGAAGTGATAATGCCTAGAATGACCTGCCATTCCAGACCGACCCCCAGCAACTCCGAGCCGTCAAACATCACCGCCAACCCGATGGTCAGGGCGATAATCCCGGCAATGCCCAGAATGCCGAAGGACGGAATGAAGACTTCGGCAAACATGAAGATTAGTCCACTGACGATCAACATCGCCCCCAGCCCCGTCACCGGCAGGATGCTGAACGCATAAAAAGCCAGAAGCAGGCAGATTGCGCCAATCGTGCCGGAAACCAGTGTTCCCGGCGCATAAAATTCCAAAATCAGGCCGTAAATACCGATCATCATCAAGATCGCCGCCACGTTAGGATCACTGATCAGCGCCAGAAATTCAGTCATAAAATCAGGGGCATGCTCCACAACACGTACACCTTCCGTAGAAAGCGTACGCTCTGTCCCGTCCTTCATTTTGACAACACGGCCATCAATCTGTTTCAGTAAGTCAGCGCGGCTGACCGCCAGAATATCAATGACATTATGTTCCAGCGCCTCTTTCGCGGTCAGGCTGTCCGCTTCCGTCACGGCTTTCTCCGCCCATTCCGCGTTCCGCCCGCGTACGTCTGCAATACTGCGAATAAAGGCCGTCGTATCTTCCACGGCCTTTTCTTTCAGGCTTTCCGCGTTCGGATCTCTAATATTCTGCAGGAGTTCTTCCAGAGTTTCCTGTGCGGTTTTTGGGGACTCTTCTTCTGGCTTTGGCTTTGTCTCTGGAACAGATGCGACCTGTACCGGGGTCGCCGCGCCGACATTCGTTCCCTCATCCATCGCCGCAATATGTGCGGACATCAGGATGAAGGTGCCCGCACTGGCCGCATGCGCGCCGGAGGGCGTGACGTACACCACAATCGGAACTTTGGCCGTCATAATTCTTGAGACCATCTGCCGCGTGCTTGTCAGCAGGCCGCCGGGCGTATTGAGTTCAATCAGAACCAGTTCAGCATTTTCATGTTCCGCCCGCGTGATCCCGCGTTTCAGGTAATCCGTATAGGCCGGCGCAATCGCTCCTTCGATTTTCAGGACGTGTACGTCTCTTTTTTCAGGTGTTGTTTCGACAGGTCTGGTCGCCTCTGCCACAAGGGCATAGGCCGAAAAGGACATCAGAACACACCAAAGCGTCAATAATAAGTATCTCATATTTTGAAAATAGCACGGTTTTTAAGCTATAGACAACAATTTGGCACGGCGGTTGCAAAGCCTGTCTTTAGATAGGGAAAAAGACCATGCTGAAATCGTTACTATCCATCGGACAGATTCTGGAGCCAAAAGAAAACAGTGCCACCTTCAAGATGGTGAATCATGACCGTACGGCGGGTTCCATGCCGGTCTGGGAAAAGAATAGCAAGGCCTCAAGCGCCAAAGAACAAACCGCCGCCCGTTTTGCAGACGCACTGAATGCAACCAAGGAAAGCGTGTCATCGTCACCGTTTCGCATGGCCCTCGCCCCTTCTGAAACTGCGCCAGGGTCAACAGGCAGTCCCAAGCCGTTTGGCTTTGGCGATATTCTGGATATCGTCAATCCGCTGCATCATATCCCCCTGATCGGCTCGCTTTACCGCAATATATCGGGCGATGAAATCCGTGGCCCCGGACGTATTCTTGGCGGCGCGATCTTTGGAGGCCCGCTTGGCGCGGCTTCTTCCATGGTGAATATGCTGATTGAATATGATACCGGACAGGACATTACCGCCCATGCCCTGAATATGGTCAATGGCCACCCACAGACGGAACAGACCTCCTCCAAAGCCCTCCACCGGACAAAATCGACATCAAACCCGGCGCTTAGTCAGGCGATCCTTGCCTATCAGCAGGTAGAGGCCAATAATCCCGATACGCCGCAAATCAGAACCGTGCGGTTGTAGAAATCAGTCCGGCCTATTTTTTCTTCTCATGCAGAAACACTTCGCGGTGAGGATACGGGATTTGAATGTTATGTTCCTTGAACGCATCCCATAAGGCCAGCATGACCGCGCCCTTGGTATTGGTCACGCCCTTTTCCGCATCATCAATCCAGTAGCGCAGGACAAAGTTCAGCGAACTGTCCCCGAATTCGACCAAATGGCAAACCGGTGCGGGGTCTTCCTCCACACGGTCAATGCCCTTGAGCGTATCTTCGGCCAGTTGCTTGACCTGATGCGGGTCTGAGTTGTAATGAACGCCGAATTTTGTCTCAATCCGGATCAGGCGGTTCGTATAGGACCAGTTGATCACTGGCTGGGTAATAAAATCCTCATTCGGGACCAAATATTCCTTGTTATCACGGGTGACAATCGAGACGTAGCGGGCATTGAGCTGCCCGATCCAGCCGAAGACGCCGTCCGGCATCTCTATGATGTCCCCCGGCTTGATGGAACGGTCGGCCAGCAGCAAAATCCCGGAAAACAGGTTGGAAATCACTTTCTGCAAACCAAACCCAATCCCCAGACCCAGCGCACCACCGAAGATAGCGAAAGTGGACAGGTCAATCCCCGCCAGTGTAATTCCGAACAGCAAGGCAAAACTGATCATCAGGATGCGGATGATCTTGCCGATCAAAACCTGTGCAGACGGGGTCAGGTTCGTCGAGGCGCGCAGACGCTGTTCGCTGACCTTGCTGATAAACTGGGCGAGCGCCAGCAGCAAGGTCAGGATAATCCCGGCCTTGACAACGGCCAGCATGGTAATGCGCGTCTCCCCGATACTGATCCCGATACTGTCCAGCGTTGTCAGGGCGACATCAAGGCCGCCGATAATACTGAGGGCCGCGACGGTCCAGGCAATACTGGCGATGATGTTGCGTAAAAATCCGTTAAATATAATCTGCGCAATCAGCCGGATAAAAATCCACGCGCTGAGGAGTTTTGAGGAAGCCGTCAGAACCTTCGCTCCCCAGTCCGGCATGATAGAGAGGACAATAAATGTTGCCACCAGAATCAGGATCAGAGCGGCAATGTGCATCGTCAGCTTGCTGACATTCCGCAAAATATGCTTCATGGCATAGGGAACGGAAAGTCTGGATATCAATTGCTCAATTTTAGGGCGCAACACCTTGCGCAGCAGCCAGCCCGCGACCAGAGCGCCCACAACAATCGCAATTTCCGTCAGGATATTAAACGTAAAGACCTGTGCCGCAAAATCCTTGATATATTGTGTCACAATATCAATCGTTTCCGGGTCTTTTACCGCATCAATGATATCTTCGACTTTTGGCCCGTCCAGACTGGTCCCTTTGGGAGCAGGTTCGTCAATCGTATTATCAATCGACAAATCAATCTGGTCTTTATCTGAGGAAGTAATATCTGTCATGCTCTTAATCTTATATATGAGTGACGGCCATAAAAAAAGCCCGCATTTGACTGCGGGCTTTCAAATCAGTTTTGTGTCTGATGAAAATTATTTGTTGATTTTTGAAACAACACCGGCGCCAACTGTACGGCCACCTTCACGGATCGCGAAACGAAGACCTTCGTCCATAGCGATCGGAGCGATCAGTTCAACATTCATTTTCACGTTATCGCCTGGCATCACCATTTCTGTACCTTCCGGCAGCTTCACGTTTCCTGTCACGTCAGTTGTACGGAAGTAGAACTGTGGACGGTAGTTTGTGAAGAATGGTGTGTGACGGCCACCTTCGTCTTTAGACAGGATGTAGGCCTCAGCTTCGAACTCTGTGTGAGGTGTGATAGACCCCGGCTTACACAGAACCTGACCGCGCTCAACGTCTTCACGCTTCGTACCACGCAGCAGAACACCAACGTTATCACCAGCTTCACCCTGATCCAGAAGTTTACGGAACATTTCAACGCCTGTAACGGTTGTTTTTTGTGTATCACGAATACCGACGATTTCAATTTCTTCGCCGACTTTGATGATACCTTGCTCAATACGACCTGTACAAACAGTCCCACGACCGGAGATTGAGAACACGTCTTCAACCGGCATCAGGAACGGCTTGTCTTTCGGACGGTCCGGAGTCGGAATGTACTCGTCAACAGCTTTCATCAGCTCGTCGATTTTGTTCGCACCGATTTCAGGATCGCGGTCTTCCACAGCGGCCAGAGCAGAACCGGCAACAATCGGAATATCGTCGCCAGGGAATTCATATTCGGTCAGAAGTTCACGGATTTCCATTTCAACCAGTTCCAGAAGCTCAGGATCGTCAACCTGATCAACTTTGTTCAGGAAAACCACCAGAGCAGGAACGCCAACCTGACGCGCCAGCAGGATGTGCTCGCGTGTTTGTGGCATCGGGCCATCAGCTGCGTTCACAACGAGGATCGCGCCGTCCATCTGGGCCGCACCTGTGATCATGTTTTTCACGTAGTCTGCGTGTCCCGGGCAGTCAACGTGTGCGTAGTGACGTGCGTCTGTTTCATATTCAACGTGTGCTGTGGAAATTGTGATCCCGCGGGCTTTTTCTTCCGGCGCTGCGTCAATTTGGTCATAAGCTTTTGCTTCCCCACCGAATTTTTTCGCCTGATTGATTGTAATCGCTGCCGTCAACGTTGTTTTACCATGGTCAACGTGGCCAATGGTGCCGATGTTGACGTGTGGCTTGTTACGTGTAAACTTTTCCTTTGCCATTTTTAGTTCGTCCTTTTCGTTAGTATTTAGGTTCCTGGCCCCTATGCCAAAACATCAGGGCATGACTTGCATAGCTTTTTTCGTGAATAGCAGTATGCACTCATGCCTTCGCATAAAGACGCAAGTGGTGTTGATTTAATAAAGATTTGCCGAGGAGTCAATCAATATTTGGCCTTTTTTGCTATTTTTTGGCTTTTATGTGCGTAACTTGAAATCAGGACGAACAGCCCCCCTGATCAAGTAAAAAAATTTCAATTTGCCATACAATCGCAATTATTATAAATACCCTTGCGTGCAGGAACAACACTGGTTGAATTACTTGAGAGTCATGGCCATACTGGCAGTTTTAGCCATTCACGTCAGCGCTCCCGTTTATTATGACTACGGAAATATTCCTGATTTTGATTGGTGGATTGCAAATGTCATCAATGCCGTTTCCCGGTTTTGCGTTCCGATGTTCGTCATGATCTCCGGCGCGCTCCTGCTTGGACGTGAAACAAATACAATTGATTTCTACAAAAAACGGGGCCTCCGACTTCTTCCGGCGATTATCGTCTGGTCAGCCCTGTTTGCGATCTTCACCATTCTAACCCACCCGGAGGTTCTGGATTACGGCCTTTTCTCCTATCTTGTGGGCATCGTTCTGGAAGGAAAGGCCTATTACCATCTCTGGTATCTCTCCATGTTTGCCTGCCTGATGCTGTTTGCGCCGTTCCTGAACCTTTTTGTCATCGGCAAACGCCCTGACGGACAGGACATTTTTATTCTCTTCCTGATTTTTTGTCTGTTTTTCCTGATGCAACAGGCCTCCATGACCGCTGAATATGTCCCCGACATTAGCAGGGATTTTCAATGGTTTCGCGAATTTCCCATGTATATTGCCTATTTCGTGATGGGGTATTATCTGAAAGAATATAAAGACCGCATTCGCCTCTCCAGAACAAGCCTGCTTCTTTGCCTTGCCGCTTTGATGATACTGGGCATTTTTGAAAACTATTACCTCGCGTTACAATACAATATCATAAAAGACAACCTGGCTTTGGCGAATGAGAGCCTGTCTGTCTTTCTGATTACCTCCTGCATTTTCCTGATATTCGCCAAATCGCAGCATGTTCTGAAAGAAAACAAACTGATCGCCATGATCGCCTCCTGCAGTTTCGGCATTTACCTGATCCACCCGATCTTTCTGCATTTTATGCGGAAAGCCATGTATCCCTTTATCAATAACCCGACGATATACATGCTGGTGGCATTAGCGCTCCTGTTCCTGCTGTCATTTGCAACAATTTTTATGCTGCGGCAAGTCAGGCCGTTCCGGTACATCAGTTAGAGGAAAGCACATTCCAGTTCTTGATGAAGTTCAGAACAAATCAGATCATTTTCCATTTCCGCCAATGGCCTGCAAAAGAAATGCGTACAGTTGATCGTCCTGTCGTTTGCTGCAGCAAAAGCAACGGAAACCAAACCCTTTCTTTCAAAAACATCTGTGTCAACCGGCTCATAGAGCAACCTTTTCACACCCTGCACAGAGCGCACACCAATCAAAACATGCGGCGGGGCCGTCTCTAATATGCGGTCAACGATCGCCTCTTTTCCTGCAGCCATGCTTGCCACAAACACCAGGTCATGCCCGGCATAATCATAGCGCTCCCCAGCCTCCAGACAGGAGGTACTGACGGCTTTCATACCTGCGGCTCGCAGAAACGCCGAACCGGCACCATGGCAATATTCATCCTGATCAATACACGTGATCGCAGCCCCGGTTCCCTCATGAATCAACAACCCACTTAAAGGCAGGGGGCCACTGCCAATAAAAGCAACACGCTCCGGTGCATGGCTCTGAGACGGCACATTCTGAAACGCATCCGTTTCAAGATCGACAAGCTCCCGGTAGTTTTCAAAATACCAGAATTGTGTCAGGTCGGGCGGCAGTGCGGATGACGTGAAAACCCCTGACCAGTATATTTCCATGTCTCTTTCAGCCCTGTTCAGCAGCGAAATCATGTCTGGCCGAATGTGAACAATCCGGGGATCAGAAAGAATCATATCTCCGTCCAGCCCGGCCCGGTCCGCGTCCAGAACCATCCGCACAAAGGGCGTTAAAGTGTCTGTCATCACCGGATTTAAAGGAGAAAAGTCAGTTTGCTGCTCCAAAGTCTTATAAACCGACACTGTTTGTTCAATCACATATTCTTCGTTCATTCACACACCTGAAATAGAACAATTTTAGCCTTATATTCAAAGAGTACTAAATCGGTTCTAATTTTAAATCAAGAGGAAAAATGAAAAAATCTTCGCAAAGATTTTCAGGGCCGCTGCTGTTCACAACAGTAAAGGCAAAACATCATTTTAGGGAGCGTCTTCATTCAAATTTTGGAGCGGGTGAGGGGAATCCCCTCTTTGCTTTTTACTTCGCTAACGCATCCGAAAAACAGCCACTTACAAGAATTTACTTTCTAGAAAATGACCCTTTAATACATGAAATAGTAACAAATGCAGTAACAACCTTCCAGCGTTTTTCTTTGCGCATATCCTCAGTTTGGCAGAATGATTTATGGGGCATTATTTTCGCAAAATGCAAATTCCAGAGAGGGGGGAGGAAAAAATAACCCCTACTTTTTGTTTAGGAAAAGCACCGTTAAAATGCGCATTAGATTTTTGATCAATAATTAACAGTTGTGTTAAATTTTTGAATGGGAATGAATAGTGTATCAAAAAATTTGTAACTATTTAGTAGTTAAGTAAAACTATTGTTAAAAATGTCCGAGTAAAAGCATTCTTTTCTGGGTGAAATGTACGCGGCGGCGGCGGAGGAGGCAGATAGATATTTAGGAATGTTTGTATATACTAAGTTTGGAAGGTTTCTGGCGAATTAATTATTTTTGTTATCAGATAAGAGATGGGATAAGTTATACAATGATGAATAAAATGGATTTTACACAGTCTGAGAGAGCTTTTTTAGAAAGACAAAATATTTCTATAGATGAAATTTATGATGCGAGGGGGTGTAGCACTGGTAAAGAAGCTGCAAGACAAGCTAAGGATGCTAAGTGTCTATTTTTTGTAGGAGGTGCTTTATTTAAAAAAGGGGTGTGTACGAAAAATCATGAGCATCGAATAAAAGCAAGAAACAACCAATGCATTCAATGTAAAACGCGGCAAATACAAGAAATTCGTTCTCGCACAAGTGAAGTAAGTTATATTTATATTGCTGGGAGTTTGGAAAAAAAACTATTGAAGGTGGGTATTACTAAAAACGTAATTGAGAGAGAAGGGACTTTAAATAGTTTTAGGTATGCTAATACATCAGATTGGAAAATTTTAACTTGGGCAAAAATAAACAATGCGGGAGAGGCTGAAACAAAAATTGATAAAGCTCTCAATAAATTTAAGTCTCCAGCAAAATATTTTAAGGAGGGTAAACAGCAAGACGCAGACGAAATTTATGCGTGCTCCATGGACAAGTTATACGATGAATATAAAAAAGTTATATCTAACTATAAAGTATATGATAATAAAGAAATTGATTTAAGATTTTGTAAGCGTTATGTGGCATTTCCTAATATACTTTCTAAGACAGAAGATTCATAGGTAATTAGCATATAAAATTGTGTTTATAACAGGTTGTTAGAGTTTTCTTAACAGAATGTCCCATTAATTGGTTTTATTATATTGGGCTTTGGGGTGCACTAATACACTCAAAGCTCTGTATGACTCTTAAAATGGAAAAAATTAGTAATCACATCCCTTTCATAACTGGAATAAATTTACCTACCTCAAACCTCGATAATCTGTATTAGTTGAGATTTAATCTGACATTCTTTAAAAACTGTATATGAAAGGA
>CAKZKV010000252.1 GCA_937124505.1 uncultured Alphaproteobacteria bacterium | reverse complement strand
GGCGGGACAGACGGTTATCCGCTTCCTTGACTGCGTAAATCAGGTAACGCCCCGGCAAGGTGATATCGGTGGACAGGCGCGTGACTTTCGGCTCAATACTAACCTTGCGCATTAAATCCTGCTCGTCCGCAGGGGTCTGGTTTTGTGTAACGCCGGTCTTGGCCTGCACGATTAATAAATCCCCGGCGTGCGGGTCTTTATTGGGGTCGGGCCATTCCTTGCGCGGCATCAGCCCCATTAAATCTCCGCCCAGATTGACCCAGCAGGCATCCAGCTTTTTATCAATGGTTTCAACCTTGCCCAGAAAAATAGAGCCCCAGCGTATTTCCTCGCCCGGCGTATCGCATTCCAGCGCAAACAGCTTTCGCTTCTGATCCACCGCCGCCGCCCAGAGTGCCCCGTGCCTTTCATCAATGATAATATCAAGATGATTCATGAGTGTAAGGATATAGAAGAAACAGGAAATGAGAAGGGGTGAAATCTTGCCACTTATTAATTTTTGTTCACGCAAAGAGCGCAAAGAAAAATGCTGCGAACCGCAAAGCAAATTAACCCTCTGTCATTTCGACGACCTGCGGGAGGAGAAATCCCTAAAATAATCAGGAGATTTCTCGCTATCGCGTGAACGTTTTTATAGATACCCCTGTCCCACCAGCATTTGCCGGGTATTGTAGACACACAGGCCTACAATATTGGTGTAAGAGCCATGAATTTCTTTGATATACATGGCAAAGGGGCCTTGGATTCCGTAGCCGCCCGCCTTTCCCTGCCATTCATTGGAAGAAAGGTAAGCCTCGATCTCCTGATCGGTGAGACGTTTGACTTTAACCCTGGTCGTGACAACCCGACTGATCTGTGTTCCGTCCGGCGCCATCAGGGAAATCCCTCCCACGACATCATGGCTGCGGCCTGACAGACGTTCCAGAAAGACTCTGGCTTCTGATTCATCTTCTGGTTTCCCAAACACTTTGCCGCCCATGACCACCACCGTATCCGCCGCCAGAATATAAGCCTTTTCCTTTACAGACTCGCTGACTGTCCGGGCTTTTTCAGCCGCCAATCTATTGACCAGCATTCCCGGTTTTTCGTTTTTTAAAGGGGTTTCATTAATATCCGCACTGATGACTTTTTGCGGAGTCACGCCAATTTGTCGGAGGAGATCAAGCCGCCGGGGAGACGCAGATGCCAAAACCAGAGGAATATAAGAGTCCATAGGACAGCCTATATTTTTATTATTTCTCACGGAAAATAATACGACCTTTTGTCAGGTCATACGGCGTCATTTCAACCACAACCTTATCACCGGCCAGAACCCGGATACGGTTTTTACGCATCTTACCAGCGGAATGCGCCAGAATTTCATGGTCGTTTTCCAGTGTGACACGAAACATTGCATTGGGCAAAACTTCGGTCACAACCCCTTTAAATTCAATTAAATCTTCTTTAGCCATAGAATAACTTTTTCGTTTGTGTATGAGATATCTACTGGTTTTTAGACCTTTTGGCAAGCACCTTAGGGCGTCTCCACTTCAAAGGCCCTCATAATCGGAATATTTTTGCGGGTAAAGTAACGGCGACAGGCATCTTTTAACTCATCAATAAAGGCCCGGCCATTCACGCCTCCACTGCCGGACATACGCTTGGTAATGATTGCACGCAGAGTTTTATGGTGCGCCTCAACAATTGCATAGGCATCATCGTCAACTTCTTTGATCGTTTCGAGAAAACTCAGCATAACATTCGCCAGCCTGCCAATCAGATCATACTTGAACATCGACGCACTGCCCTTGAGCTGCATAATCGGCTGGGTCAGAAGCTCCCGCAGTTCCGCCGGATCCATTGGTTTTTCCCTGGCTTCTTTCATGGTTTTCTCCAACTGGTCAAGAAGTTCCAATCCCAGAGGCACAAAATCAACCTGGTTGGTATCAATAATACGCTGCGACTCGGCGACTTTCCTGGGATCAAGGGGGCCTGATCCAACTTTGGCCTGCAGAATATAGGAAGGCTGGATAATTCTGGTTTCAATTTCACGCTGGGACGACATTCCCTTCTCCTTTAAATCAATAATTGTCTTTGCGGCGTTCTGCCCCTTTGTAATCAACATCTTTTCTCCTGCGGCGGCATGGCCCAAAATAATGTTTGGATTCAACGAAAGCTCGTGGCCTGTTAATGACGTGCGCAATCCGCCTTGCCAGATCATCTGCCGAAAAAGGCTTCACCAGAAACTCCGTCACGCCCGTATCTCTGGCCGCTGCAACGCGCGGAAGGGCACTGTAGCCCGTCATCATGATAATGGGAACAAAACGGTTTGGGGAAAGGGCATCCCGGCGAATTCTTTTGACCAGATCAAGCCCGCTGGCTGTCGGCATGTGCCAGTCTGTAATGATAATATCCTGATTGTGCCTGACAAAGCTCTCAAACCCCTCGTCACCATTATTGGCATTGTGTATGTTTCCCACGCCAAGCGTCATTAAGACCGCATGGATAATCTTCCGCATCGGAAGTGTATCCTCTACAACCAGTACGTTTAAATGCTCAAATCTAAAGCTCATAACAAAACATTATTTTTTATTGAGTCTATATTATAAAAACCCCCAGAAGAAGTTCGGTATCAAAAATTATTTGTACTTTTATGTCCTATTGTACAAGTATTTTGTTAAAAAAATCCGTATTTTCTTCATAAATCACGTTCTCCAAAAAATGTCGTGCCCACACGAACCATCGAGGCACCCAGCTTCAAGGCATCGATATAATCACCACTCATCCCCATGCTGAGGTCTTTGAGACCGTTCTCTTCGGCGAGTTTTTTGAGCAAGGCAAAATGCAGGGCAGGGGGCTCATCCGCCGGTGGAATGCACATCAAACCCTGTATATTCAATTGGCATGTTTTCTGGCAAAAGCCTAAAAAATCAGTTAGTTGGGCAGGAAATACACCACTTTTTTGCTCCTCTTCGCCAGTATTGACCTGTATCAGGCAAGGCAAAAAACGCTTTTGCAAGGCCATTTCCTTTGAGAGAGCGATGGCAAGCTTCTCACGGTCCACGACCTGTATAACGTCAAACAGGGCAACTGCCTCTTTTACCTTGTTTGTCTGCAACGGGCCAATCAAGTGCAACTCCAGATCAGGGTAATTTTTTTTCCGCTCTTGCCAGCGAGTTACGGCTTCCTGTACCCGGTTTTCACCAAAGATACGCTGTGCGGAGGCCAGAGCCTCTTCAATGCGTTCCTCCGGCTGCCGTTTACTGACGGCAATCAGTTTTGCAGACGGATGAACCGTTTCAATGTCATTCAGCAAACGTGCGCGGTTTTCAGAGATACTCATATGTTTGTTTTAAAACTTTTGGAGTCATAAAAAAAGGGCGATTCCGAAGAATCGCCCGAGTCAAAAATTCTATGTACTAAAATATCAGTCTGCTTAGAAGTTGATTTGTGTACCAAGCAGAACAGATGTAGCTTCAACATCACCAAGAGTATCTGTCTCATGGTCAATGTAGCTGATAGAACCGCGGAATGTCATTCCAGGGCCGTATGTGTAAACAACACCACCTGTGTAACGGTCTGTGTCAAGTTCGTCAGTACCAATCAACTCTTGTTGTTGATTCAGGTAAGACGCACCCAGTTTCCAAGGGCCGTTTGTGTAGTCCAAGCCAACAACGACTGTATCGCGATCGGCATTACCGTCGATTCCCATGTCATCTGCAACATAAGCTACGCCGAGACCGAATGCGGAAATGTCCAGATCCATACCAACGTTCCATGACTGACGATCATCCAAACCGATGTTTGTATCTTCTGCAGCCTGGAAACCAGCTGTTGTGCCATCTTCAATGTAAATTGATCCGGCAGCAATATCAGCTTCCAGTTGGTTATGTGTGAAACCACCGCCAAGGGCAACGCCAAAGCCGTCGAATTCACCTGCATAACGCAGAGCGATTTCATAGACATCGCCGTATTGACCAGCGTTATCATCAGCATGAACACCGTCCAGCTCACGGTTAGAACCGTCATTTTCAGGTGTGTAAGAGAAACCAGCTTGGAAACCACTGAAAACAGGGAAAACAGGTGTCAGGTATGTGATTTTATTGGAATATCCGGAGACATCATCATCATAGTCCAGTTCAGTGAACAGTGAAACAGTGCCAGTACCTGCAAAGTTAACAGCACCAGCTGTTGCAGATGTTGCACCAATAAATTCACCTGTTGTAAATCCGTCAGCCATACCAGAGTAGTCTGTAATCGCATAGTTGACAGGGTTTACATACTGACGGATACCGTCAACGTTTGAATCAGCAGAAGGTGCTGCAACCTGCAACAGGTAAACCGCACCGTTTTCAGCACCTGTGTTGATGCGACCATAAGCACCTGAGAAGTATGCATATGACTCTTGAACATCAGCAGACTCATCACCATCAACTTCGAATTCAAAGTGTGTACCGATTGTCAGGCCGTTATCCAGAGTTGTTTCACCACCGATGTGGATTTCTGTGCTTTGCAGCCAGTCGAGATTACGCTCTTCCAGGCCGGCTGATGTGTCCTGATCAATATATGTCAGGTAACCTTTGTAGAATCCACCAAGGTCAAGTTTAACGCCGCCGTCATGATCACCCGCCATGGCCGGGGCCGCAAATGCCAATCCGCAAAGGGCGACACTGCTAAGTAGTAGTTTTTTCATTTATGTTTCTCCATCTAGGTTTAGAAGAATGTTAAAGTTACAGCCCATGTGGGCTTACAGAATCACCGCTTTGTCCGCGACGATGGGTTAAATATATCGAATGCCCGAATCACGTCAACGCAGGCATTGCCTAGGGTCCTGTATTTTTTTCTAATGTGTGTGATTTTTGCAACATTCCATAATCTTGTTTTTGGCAACGACAATATGATTTTCCTGTTTGCGTGATGCTCTGCTTGTGCTAAGAGCATTGTATGAAACATACAAATATCCTTCTTTTTCCGATCCTCTTTTTGCTGTGCGGGCTGCTTCTGACCAATTGCAGCAGCGTCAAAAGCGAAGCCAAATACCCTACCGGGGCGGACAGGGCCTCAACCAATGACGATATTTACGCCAAATCCCCCAGCATTTTCGGCAAGGATGGTTTGTCACTGTTTGGTGGCAACAAGGACGAAGAAGATAACGGCATTTGCGTCAACTCTTATTTGTGGCGCGCCTCACTTGATACGTTCTCTTTTATGCCTCTGGACAAGGCTGATCCGTTCGGCGGTGTGATTACAACGGATTGGTATTCCCCGGCGGAAACGCTAAATGAGCGCCTGAAGCTGAACGTCCTGATCCTCAGCAAGTCCCTGAAATCAGACGGCATTAAAGTCAGCGTCTTCAAACAGCAGAAATCAGGCGGGGCCTGGAAAGACATTGCGGTTTCAGCAGACACGGAACGCCAGCTGGAAAACGCTATTCTGACCCGCGCCCGCCAGTTGCGCGTCGCCGATATCGAGTCCTGAGATTAAATTATTTTTACCTCTGTTTCAATGAAACGAGCGTGTGTGTTTCGTTGCGCCAGCTCCATCCCATTGATTTTGCTGAAAAACCGGGAATTAACCTTTCTTAATAAATTAAGAGAATCTTAACGGAAATACTGCGCTGCAAGGCGCAGAAAACGTGCATTTTCGGCACTTTTGTGATAGAGTGTTAATAATGGTAAAAAAATATGCAGGTCTGGCAGTTTGTTGTTCTGCTCTCTTTCTAATCACAGGATGCGGAACAGGTAGACTTACAGACAATACCAGCATTAACGCCTACTCCCTTGTCAGCCCACCGGAACATCAGCTTACAACACAAAATTATCTGGCAGAGCCGCCAATGATCAGTCAAAAAGACATTTCCCACCCTGACGATGAAGTTCCCGGCTACAGCACGAGGGTTTTTTACTCCTCCAAAGAGACAGGCGGAAACAACGCCTGCGGCCTGAAAGACCGCTTTGATACACAAGGGCTTCTGGCCTATTACTCCGCAGACCGCACAAAACGTCTGTCCCTGCATACGGGCGGCTTTGATGAGGCGGTCGTCCGCTACAGCTTCAAGTTACGAAACGGACTGGACAAGCTGGACAAAAAGGAAAAGCAGAAAATCGCCTGCCTGTACGATTCACGCCTGCAAGGCGTTCTGGGCTCCGCCTATAACGAATTTTCCCGACGTGACGGACACAGCACGCTAAAGGAAGCCCGCGATAAAATCGAACTCGAAGGCCTCGACTTCTGGCACTGAAAATTTCCTCGTGATTTTTGAAATTTCTCCCGCTATAACAGCTCTATGAGTACAGAGCGCTATAACATCAAAGAAACCGAACAAAAGTGGCAGGCCGTCTGGGAAGATCAACAATGCTTTCAGGTGACCGAAGACCCGTCCAAAGAAGCTTATTACGTGTTGGCCATGCTGCCTTACCCTTCCGGTCGCCTGCATATGGGACACGTCCGCAACTATACCCTGTCCGATGTCGTCGCCCGCTTCAGAAAAGCGCAGGGATATAACGTGCTGAACCCGATGGGCTGGGACGCGCTCGGCCTGCCAGCGGAAAATGCCGCGATCAAGAATAACACGCATCCTTCCGACTGGACGTATGCAAACATCAAGGAAATGAAGCAACAGATGTTGCAGATGGGGCTGGCCTTTGACTGGAGCCGGGAAATC
>CAKZKV010000251.1 GCA_937124505.1 uncultured Alphaproteobacteria bacterium | reverse complement strand
TCCTTTCATATACAGTTTTTAAAGAATGTCAGATTAAATCTCAACTAATACAGCTCAATACATATTCCCTCTTAATTCTGACCAATATCATCAAGAAAGAATACTTCTGCGAAACCTGCCTTCCTGAAGAAGCCCCTGCATCATAAAACGCACATTTTATTTTTCACGTAACGCATTCTGGCGAAGCTGTGTGAAGGGTTTTAAAATAGCATGAAGGACGGAAACCTTTCCGGCCAGAATGTTTATCTCAGCCGTCATGCCGGGGAAAACCGACAACTCTTCACTGATTTTGGGAGAGTCGATTTCTACGCGGATTTCGTAATATTCATTATTCTGGTTATCAATAAAGCTATTCGGGCTGATATAGACGAGTTCTCCCTTCAAGCCGCCATAAAGCGTAAAGTCATACGCTGTGATTTTGGCAATGACGGGCAGGTTCGGCCAGATTTTTCCACGGTCATTTGTCGCAACGCGCCCCTCTATAACCAGCTTGTCTTCGATCGGTAATATCTCTGCAAGCCTGTCTCCGGGCTGCATAACACCTCCGATGGTATTAATAAAAAGCTTGTTGATAATGCCATTGACCGGAGACCGCACCGCCGTTCGGGAAACCTCGTCCTCAATCGCCCGAATGCGCTCTTTGAGTTGCTTGATCTCCACCTGCACCGTATTCAGTTCTTCGCCAACATCAGAAATCCAGTTTTGTTTTGTTTCTTCAACAAGATTTGTAATTTCGCCCAGTTCACTTTTTACAATCGGGATTTCTTTTTCTGTTTTGGAAATACGCGTTTCAAAATTTTTCACATCACTCAATGTCTCCAGATACTGACTACGTGAAATGGCCCCGGTGCGACGCAATTTTTCTCTGATCTGCAATTGCTCCTTGGCAATGGATAATTCCTTTTCAAGGTTATTTGCTGTCGTTGACAAATCATCCAGCTTCAACACTTTTTGGCGCATACGCTTTTCAAGGCCGCTCATTTTCTCCGAGAGTTCTGATTGTCTGGATTCAAATAACTTGATTTCAGAGTGAATAATTTCTGGATAGGCCTCTTTTAACTCATTAGAAAAAACAGGGGTGTCTTGTCCCTCTGATTCTGCTTGCAAGCGCTGATATTTGATTTCTTTGGACTTGAGGGCAATATAGAGTTCTTCTTTTTCTGATTTGGCTCGCTGGTTACTGATATACAAAATCACATCATTTTTTTTAACAGGTTCACCTTCCTGTTTGACAATCTGGGCGACGATCCCCCCTTCGAGGTGCTGGATGACACGAACGTCTCCGGCAGGAATGATCTTTCCGATGCCTCGCACCTGTTCGTTAATCTCTGTCACAGAGGCCCACACAAAAAAGGAGAGAAGGCACAAGGCCATCAGCCACAAAACAGGGCGATAGCGCCAGTTATCATCTATTTTTTTAAAGTACTCACTCATCCTTATGCACTTAGCTTATTCAATATCTCATCGCGAGGGCCATCCGCGAGAATGCGCCCTCGATCCAGTAACACCAGACGATTGACCAGAGGAAGCATCGTCGTTCTGTGTGTCACCATTATAAAGGTCTTATCCTTAATGTATTCTTGCAGTCTTTGCCTGACGTGATGTTCCAGGGCATTATCCATGCCCGTTGTCGGTTCATCAAAAATCAAAATCCGGGGCCGTTGGACAAGGGCTCTGGCAAGAGAAATCGCCTGTTTTTGTCCTCCTGAAAGCTTTGTCCCCAATTCCCCGACTTCCGTATCCAGACCTTGCGCCGAATTCTGGATCACAATATCCAGTCCGGAGATTGATATGGCTTCCTGCAAGGCGTCTTCATCAATATTTTCGCGCCCCAATAAAATGTTATGGCGAACAGACCCTCTAAAGAAAAACGAGTCCTGTGGTACATAAGCAATGGTCCGGCGTAATTCTGTCAGGGGCACGGCATCATAGTCATATCCATCAAGTAATACAGAACCTTGCTGCGGAGACACAAGATTGGCCAATACTTTTGCAAGTGTGGATTTCCCCGCTGCGGTCTTTCCGATTAAACCAATCGACTCTCCTGCTGCAATCTCAAGATTGATGTTTTCCAGTGCTGCTGAACTTTGGCCTTCATATTGAAAACCGACTTTTTGTAATGTTATCCTGCCGGTAAAAGGGCCTTTTACCGATTTTGTTAAATCATGCATATTCTCATGCGGTGCCTGAAAAAACTTGTCAATGACTTTCAAAACATCATTTGATTGCTTTAAACGTGCAATCACATTTGAAAGACTGACAATCGGGCCAATCGCACGCCCCGAAAGAATAGTACAGGCAATAAGCCCCCCAATCGTCAGATTTCCTTCATTAATCTGGTAAGCGCCTACAAAAATGACAAAGACGTGTCCCGTCTGGGATAAAAACAGTGATAAATTCGACATAAACGACATCATCATCGCATTGTAGCGGGCCACTTTCGCGGCCCTGATAATATTCGTATGCCATCTGAATAATTGCGCGCTGATGGCGTTAAACATGCGGGTCGTATTTAAACCGACAAGCGTTT
>CAKZKV010000250.1 GCA_937124505.1 uncultured Alphaproteobacteria bacterium | reverse complement strand
CACAAGATGATGCTGCTGCGGGGCATGGTGGCCGGGGTCGGCGTGCCGCAACTTACCGCCATTATGGACACGGCGGCGGAATGCGCGAAGCAGGGCGTGCCGTGTATTGCCGATGGCGGGATCAAATATTCCGGCGATCTGGCCAAGGCGATTGCCGCCGGGGCGGACGTGGCGATGATGGGCTCTATGTTTGCCGGAACGGACGAAGCGCCGGGCGAGGTGATTTTGTATCAGGGGCGGTCCTATAAATCCTATCGCGGGATGGGCTCTGTTGGCGCAATGGCAAGAGGCTCGGCGGACCGCTATTTTCAGGGGAAAATTACCCAGTCTGAAAAATTTGTCCCCGAAGGGATTGAAGGGCGCGTCCCGTATAAAGGCGCGCTGTCTGCCGTGATTCATCAACTTATTGGCGGCTTGCGGGCCTCTATGGGTTATACGGGCGCGGCGAACATTGCGGAGATGCAGAAAAAGGCCGAATTTGTGCGTATGACAGGCGCGGGCTATAAGGAATCGCACGTCCATGACGTGACCATCACGCAGGAAGCGCCGAATTACCGGACGAATAGTTAAATCTATGAATAAAAAAAAGAAAATACAATCGCCGCTTAACGCACAGCAAACATTAGAGCTGTTGAACGATAATCCCCAGCAATTGAGAGAAGGGTGTCTGTTTATAGTAATGGCAGGTGTTTGCTGCATAGCGGCATTTATTTCATTATCAATGTATATTTTCAGCGTAACGGAAAATCATTTTTTTCAAACAGCTGTAGAGGCAAATGCCATAGTTAAAAATGTATCTGAGCAAAGAAGTGTTACTGAACGCGGAAATGGCAACAATTCAACTTATGAAGTGACTTACATCAAAATTATCCATCTATCTTTTACAGATGAACGTGGTAAAAAAATAACTGCCAAAGCATCCGACGATGAAAATTCAATATTGCAGGCAGGTGATGAAGTAAAAATTCTATATGATCCTGAAAACCCAAGGCAAGTACGCTTTTTTAAAGACAGGCATAATGCCTCAACTTTAAAAATACTTTTTTATATCTTCGGAACAGTTTCAGTTTTATCAGGGGTGGGAAGTTTTTTTCTTTACAGAAAAAGCAAGTTTAAGGCTCAAGCTTGATCACTGCGGAGGAAGCGCCGAATTACAGGACGTGTAGTTAAGAAGATTCCTAGTCGTCATCCCGGAAACTATGTCGAGCTTAAACTTGTTTTAGCGAGACTTGTTATCCGGGACCTATCTTTGAATTCTAAAAAATGCTTATCAATAGATCCCGGACAATAAGTTCAGCTAATCCTTACAGGATAAGCTTCTCTAATGTCCGGGATGACGGCTGTTATTTTCGCAGGGGTGGCAAAAAGATTGGTGTTTAGGAATTTTTCACTCAAGAATATCCAACAACTCATCATCCAGTTCTTTCTGAGTTTCAATCACGTTGATATTGGCCTTATAAGCGATTTCAGCTTGTTTGAGGTTAATAATCTCTTCGGCCAGATCGGTATTGGGCGCGCCGATCAGGCCATCTGCATTGGCAAAGGGAGAGCCGGGATCATAGGCCGGAACAAAACCCGGATTTTTAATGGAAACGTCTGCCTGAACGCCGCCATTTTCCGTGGCGGTTTGCGTTGTAATGCGTGTTTCATAGGGCGCAGGGCCGTCTTCCTGTGACAAGGCTCCGCCGGTCGAGAGATTCGCGATATTTGACGCAGCCGTGCTTGCTTTCAGCGAACTGGCCGTAAGTCCTGACAGTGCAATTGACACAGCGTTAAACATAATTTAATAATAACATGAAATATTTAAATAGTTTGTAAACAACTTCTGGTGTTCCTCATGCTCAAAAAAGCCCTTCTAACGACTGTTGCCGTCGTTTGTATCTCTTCACCGGCTCTGGCCGCATCCAAGCCCTGGGTGTTCAGCTGGTGGCCCGGCCATTTTACGAATCTTGATTTTACACAGCGTTATCTGAATAACGGTGTTGATGCCCATGAAAACCAGTGGGATCATGAAAAATGGAACCCGGATGTCTGGATTCAGCAGAAAAAAGATGGCGCCAACCTGATGGACGGATTTTACGCTGCCGGGATCATCGTTGACCAGACATTCAAGAATGACATTCCCTATCTTCATGTCGGGGAGAATTTCTACAAGCTGGGTGGCTATGACCAACGCCGCGTGATCCAGTCTGTTGATGAGATTTACAGTATTACCAATCTGGAATCAGACGATATCTTTTACATCTATGATGATCGCAAGCACAAGATCATTGGCCTGTATACAAAGCATGGATTACAGTTCCATTAGAAAATTGCTGTCATTCCCGCGCAGGCGAGGGATAGCAAGTCACGATAAAATTAAGGCGGGATTTCCCGCCTTTTTTAATTTGGCGTTGGTGCATATATATAGATTCCCTTTTGTCAAATTCGCGTCATTGCACGGTTTCATGTGTGCAATCCATAGATTACACGGACGGGGCCGTGTAATGACGGTGTCGCGGGGGTTTGAGAGGGATAAAATCTATATTTGCGCACCAACGCCTTAAATTTAATGTGCCGGTTCAGTTTCTTCTATGGAGGGGGCTTCTTTCTGATCCTCCCCAGAGTCTGTCATATCTTTAACAGGTTCCGGTTCCGGCGCGATGATTGAGTCTTCTTCTTCAGCCGGGGACTCTTCTTGTTCTGTTGTTTGTTCATTTGTAGAAGCAGAGTCACTGCCTTCCTCTTCTGTCACTTCTGGTGCTGCTGGCTCGGGATCGGGAGAAAGGTCGGCCTTTTCAGCGGCAATGTCCGTTTCACTGGGTAAGGGAACAGGATTATCGCTTAATGTTCTAAGCCAGGCGATGATGGCGGCGCGGTCTTCCGGCTTCTTCATGCCGACATAGGTCATTTTTGTGCCGGGAACGTAATCTTTTGGTTTATAGAGGAATTTGTTCAACTCTGCATAATCCCATTTCCCACCTTTATTTTTCATGGCATCGGAATAGTTGAACCCGGCCTTGGATCCCTTGTCGCTGCCGACAAGTTCCCACTGGTTCGGGCCTACCCGATTCGGCCCGCCTTTGTCAAAGGAATGACAGGCTGTGCACGCTTTGGACAATTTTTCACCTCTTGCGACATCAGCCGTTGCAATCAGGTCAAGGATCGGTTCCGGCCCTTTTGGCTTTGCCGCGACAGACCCAGAGACGGCTCCTGCGCCTTCAATGGGAACTGCATCTTCTTCCAGTACCTGCGGGGCCATAATCTGGCCGGAAATAAAATTGGAAAGGCCAGCGATAAAGACGGCGATCAGGAGGGCTGCAAATATCTTGTTTAATGTCGAGTTCATGGGTATGGTGTATTTCTTTTATAAGAACCCTATTAGAATAACGCAAAGAAGATGGCAATCAATCAAAAAATGATCTCCTTTCAGGGCGCTCCTGGCGCGAATATGGATTTGGCTTGTCGCGATATGTATCCGGATTGGCAAACCCTGCCGTGTGAAACGTTTTATGAGGCCTTTGCCGCAGTCAGGGACGAGAAAGCGTCTCGCGCCATGATTGCCATTGATAATACGCTGGCAGGCAGGGTGGCGGACGTGCATCACCTGCTGCCTGAATTTGGCTTGTCGATTATCGGGGAATATTTTGCACCCATCCGCCATATGCTGATGGGGATCAAGGGGACGAAGCTGGAGGATCTGACCGATGTGTACAGCCATGTCCATGCGATTTCACAATGTCGGAATACCATCCGCAGTCTTGGATTGACCGCTCATGTGCATGCGGACACCGCAGGTGCGGCGCGTGATGTGGCGGCGGAGAATAATCCGCATCACGCGGCGATTGCTTCAACTCTGGCGGCGGAGATATATGGTCTGGAGATTTTGAAAGAAGATATTCAGGACGAAAAACACAACACAACGCGGTTTCTGGTTCTGACACAGGAGCCCGCTACTCCGGAAAAAAAGGATGGCCAGACTTATATTACCAGCTTGATTTTCCGCGTGCGTAACATCCCGGCGGCCTTATACAAGGCGCTTGGCGGGTTTGCGACCAACGGGGTCAATATGCTCAAACTTGAATCCTACGTCGATCCGGATTTTCAGGTCGCGCAGTTTTATCTGGACGTGGAAGGGCATATACAGGACCAGAACATTCAACAGGCATTGGAAGAACTCAAGTTTTTCTCTGCGGAACTGAATGTATTCGGTTGCTACGAAGCGCATCCCTTCCGGCGGAAAGCATAATCTGCGTTTAAACCAGAACATGGAATGAAAATTCCAGCTTTTTTCCAAAATCTTCATATAATTTTTGGGCCGCAGCATTATTTTGTTCGGCGATCCAGTAAATGCGCGCCCATTTTTGTTTGCGGTATTCTTCCAGAAGGGCGCGCAGCAATTTTTTCGCGATCCCTTTTCGGCGGTGGTTCTCGGACGTGAATAGATCCTGCATATAGCAGGCATGTGAGATGTGTCCGGTTGTCGGGTGGAGGATGTAATGAAGAATACCGACGAGATCCTTGCCCTCAAACGCGCCAAAGCCGTAAACGGTTTGATCTGGATCACAAAGCCTCTGCCAGGTCTGCGCCGTGATTTTTTCGTCATTTATGCCCAGATTATTTGCCGTCCACAGGGGCAGCCATGCAGCAAAATCAGTAAATTCCAAGGGGCGAACTTTGAGAGTCATCATCAAATTATAACTGTTTAGGAGCATAAAAAAATCCCCTGTAACGGGGATTTTGTTTTTTTAGTTGAGAAAAAAAGAACGACTTAAGCGTCTTTTTCTTCTTCAGTTTCTGCTTCTGCTGCGGCTTCTGTTTCGTCCAGTTCTTCCGGAGTCTCTTCAAACAGGTCTTCTGCTTCAGCAGTTTCATTTTGTTGCTCTTGCATCGCGCCCGAAATCAGGGCTCTGCCTGTTTCTTCCTGAATCTTCGCTTCTTCTTCACTGCGGGCGATGTTGACCGTGATTTCAACTTTGACCTCCGGGTGAAGGGCGATGATCACAGGGAACAAGCCGATTGTTTTGAAGTTCTGGTTCAGGTCGATCTGTGAGCGGCCAATCGAGAGGCCGGATTTTGCTGAGGCTTCTTCGGAGATGTCACGTGCTGCAACGGAACCGTAGAGTTGTCCACCTTCGGAGGCCTGACGGATCAGGGCGATTGTGAGGCCTTCTACTTTTTTGGCTTCTTTTGCTGCGGCTTCGCGTTTTTTCTGGTTTTCAGCTTCCAATGCGGCTTTTTGAGATTCAAAATATGCAATATTGTCTGCTGTTGCGCGCAGGGCTTTTCCTTGTGGTAACAGATAGTTACGGGCATAGCCTTGCTTGACGGTCACGGTGTCGCCGATATGGCCAAGGTTGTTGACATGCTCAAGAAGGATAACTTGTGAATTTGACATGTTTCGGTCCTTTCAAATCTTATTTGTAGCTGTCCATCTCCTGACGCACGTAAGGCAGCAGACCCATGTAACGGGCGCGCTTGATAGCGTTGGAGAGTTCGCGTTGTTTCTTTTGGGACACGTTCGTAATACGGCTAGGCATGATTTTGCCGCGCTCCGAGATAAAACGTGAGAGAAGTTTTGTGTCTTTCCAGTCAATAACCGGCGCATTCGGCCCTGTAAACGGGCAGGATTTTGAGCGCTTGAAGAAAGGTTTTTTAACGGTAGGGATTTCGGCGTTCATTATGCAGCTTCCTTCTCTTTTGTATCATTGGATTTTTCATACTTGTCGTATGTTTTCATCATCGGGGACGGCTCTTTGGAGACTTCCTCAATTTTCAGGGACATGTAACGGATCATGTCGGCGTGCAGACGCATCTGACGTTCCATTTCGTGCAGGGTCGGGCCGTCACATTCGATTTCCATCAGTGTGTAGTTTGCTTTTCTGGATTTATTAATCCGGTATGCCAGCGTTTTCAGGCCCCACTGTTCTGTCTTGTGGATTTTACCCTTGGCATCGGTAATGATTTTTTGCATGTCGTTTGTCAGGTCTTCCACTTGCGCGGGGCTGAGTTCCTGACGTGACATGAACGTCACTTCATATAGGTTCATCGTGTTTCTCCTTTTGGTTCGTATGTTCAATTTTGAAATATCTTTAACCGTCATCGCGAGTGACTGAAAGGAGCGTGGCGATCCAGAAATCTCTGGATTGCTTCGTCGCGAAAGCTCCTCGCAATGACGATACAAATATATTCCGTATCTCGAACACAAAGCCCTTTTCACCATGAAAAGAGCAAGGTTTATAATTTTTAATATTCGGTAACTGCTTTCGGCCTGACGGCCTCAAGTGACCCCAAATATTTAGTACCCCGCGATTTATACGGATTTTGGATGCAAATGCAAGGAAAACTTTACTCCACTTCCGCCACGCGCAGGTTGTTCGTGCTGCCGGGGATGCCAAACGGCACGCCGGCGGTAATGACCAGACGTTCTCCCACGCGCGACATGTCTTCCTCCTTGGCGCATTTGATCGCGGCGGCGACGGCTTCCTTGAAGTTCGTCACATATTCCACATGAACGGAATGTACACCATAGGAAACGCACATCTGGTTTGCGACCTGCTCGCTGGTCGTCAGGCACAGAATCGGCATGGCCGGGCGGTGCCGCGCTGCGCGCAGGGTGGTGGAGCCGGAGGAGGTAAAGGTTGCAATGCAGGAGGCATGGACGGTTTTGGCCACATGATCGGCGGCGACGGTAATGGCATCACCGACAGCGTCTGATGATTCCGGGTGACTGGCTTCCATAATTCTACGGTAAAGCGGGTCGCCTTCCGTGGTCTCACAGATACGATCCATGATTTGAACGGCCTCCAGAGGATATTCGCCGGCTGCGGTTTCTGCGGAGAGCATGACGGCGTCCGTCCCGTCATAAACTGCCGTGGCCACGTCAGAGGCTTCGGCGCGGGTCGGTCTTGCGTTTTCAATCATGGATTCCAGCATTTGCGTCGCGACGACAACCGGCTTACCAGCATAACGCACGGCCTTGACCACGCGTTTCTGGACGGAGGGCACTTTTTCCGGGGGAATCTCAACCCCCAGATCACCACGCGCCAGCATCACGCCGTCAGCAATGGCAATCATTTCATGCAGATAATCAAGAGCGGAGGGTTTCTCCAGCTTGATCATCAGTTTGGCGCGGCTTTCGATGAGGTTTTTGGCCAGAATCACGTCATCCGGCTTTTGCACAAAACTCTGGGCGATCCAGTCCACGCCCATCTCTAAAGCGGCCTCCAGATCAATCTTGTCCTTTTCGGTCAGGGCCGCAATCGGCAGGATGACGCCGGGGACGTTAAAGCCCTTGTTATTGGAGAGTTTGGCGCCGGTTTCAATTTCTACATCCAGAAAATCCTTGCCTTTATTAATGACGCGCACGCGGACTTTGCCGTCATCCAGCAAAATGTGATCGTCCACTTTCAGGGCGGAAATAACCTCCGGATGCGGCAAATTAACGCGTGTTTCGTCGCCTTCTTTTTCGTCCAGATCGAATCGCAGCTTCATGCCTTTTTCCAGCGCGATCTTGCCGTTTTTGAACTTGCCAACGCGCAATTTAGGGCCCTGCAAGTCGGCAATCACGCCAATCGGTCTGCCGCTTTCTTTTTGTATCTCGCGAATATATTGAAGGCGTTCCTGATGATCTTCGTGGGAGCCGTGCGAGAAGTTCAGGCGGAAGACGTCAACGCCCGCTTCGAACAGTTTCCTGATCATCTCTTTGGAGGAAGAGGCCGGGCCAAGCGTGCCCACAATTTTTGTCTGTCTGTTTCTTTTCATGGCATTTCTTTTAGCATTTTTGAGCAGTCATTCAAACGGAATATAGCCGGGTTTGGGGATCATTTCATTCTGCATTGCGGAACTTTTCTCGGTGATCTATCGTTTGATTCCTGTTCAAATTCTTCTATGATGTCTGCAAGGTTTCAAGAATCATACTCTACAAGGACATATCCATGAAATATATTCTCTCCACTTTTCTCGCTGCAACACTCATTTTTTCAGGCTTTTCAGCGAAGGCCGACCAGATTTTGACAGAAATGGACGTTAACAATTTTCTGTCCACATTGACGGATGTGAAGGGGTTGACAGATAATATGAGTGAGGACAGCCGCTCGGAATTAATGGGGCATCATATGCAGGAAATGCAGGATAGTGAGTTTTCCCCGTATGAGCATGGTGTCAGCGTTCTGAAGGAAAAATATCCGGGGGATTACACGAATCTGTTTGGTGTGGTGACACAATATGGGTTCTCATCTCCGGAAGAGTGGGCGCAAACCGGCGATGACATGATGGCCGCTTATATGAATGTGCGTGTCGGAGATCAATTGAGACAAAGTATTGTGATGATGTCCCAGGTCCCCTCTGGAAGCATGGCTCTGATGCCGCCGGAAGCGTTGCAGCAAATGGAACGCAGTAAGTCTATCGTCAAGGAACTTGACGCCGTGCCGGCAGAAAACACGGAACTCATGAAAACGCATGCCGATAAAGTTGACGCGGCGATGCAAGCGATGGCGGAATAAAGTAAAAGAAAGGATGAGGCTGGAGCTTTCTCCTCTCCCGGTTTTTCTCGAAAAATCAAGGGGTTAAACCCTCATCTTTTTGTTCTGAACGTAGCATGTAACCTTGCCCCCAGATTGACAGGAAGCAAAGGCCGAGACACAGACCGGTTGGAATGAGCAGGTAAAGGAAATCATCCATATACCCTTTAAAATAGAACACGCTGTAAACGAGCAAAGACGATGTAACGCTTATAGTCACTAGCACATCCGTACGTCTTGACGGGGTGAACAGACCAAAAGCTGTCAAAACGTAGACGGGGCCCAGAATTGCCATGGCAGAAATCACACTGAACAGGGTTTCAATCAAATCGCTGATCGTCAGGGCCAGAACGCTCATGGTAATCAGAACAATCAGAAACAGTACTCTGGAAAAATAAATATAACGGTTTCTTGTTTTTGTGACATGTGCCGGCAGGAAGTTCCGTGTCAGGGTGGAGGTAAACAGGTAGGTATAGGTATCCAGCGTTGACATGGTGATTGCCATTGTGACAACCGCTATAAAGGAGAGAATGGGAACTGAAAAAACCTGATTTTCAAAAATCGCAAAGAAAACATCGTTGGCATTCATCTCTTGCGGCAGGAACGGTTTGGCACTCATTCCTAAATAAAGCAGGCTGAGCGTCATGATAATCATAAACAGTCCAGCCAGAGGGAATGAGACTTTAATCACATGACCGTTTCGTGCCGAAAAAACCCGTTGCCAGCCATCTGGTATGGCAAAGGCAAGGGCTAACCCAAAGAAAAAGAACACAATGCTGTCTTTCCACCCCAATGATCCAAAAGAGGCAAAATTTGTTATCTCTTCGTAGGAAGGCGGGTTCGTGAATGAGACGATAATCAGGGATAAAATCAGAAAAAATTGTATCGCATCGGTTTTAACAACAGATCCGTATCCACCGAAAAACAAATAGACGGCCACAACGGCGGCCACGCTGAAAACCCCCATCCATGCCGGAATACCGATGATAATCGAGATCAGGTTTCCGGAAACAAAAAGCTGCATGGCAACGCCGACCAGTGCGATAGCGATGATCACCAGGCTGGCCAGTTTTTCGGTGACAGGGCCGATATTGTCGCGCAGCATTTCACCAACGGTCAGATAGCCTTTTTCACTGGCGATTTCCCGGCATTTTGGCGCAAACAGTCCGTAACAGAGAAAGCCGACCGTTGCCCCGATAAAGACCCAGAGTCCCCCATATCCGGTTGTCAGTCCAAATCCAACCCAGAAAACGATGCCGCTGCCGTCCCTGAAGCTTGAGGCGATAGATCCCATTGTCGGGATGTATCCGACATTGCGGTTGCCAATAACGAATCCTTCGTGATCTTGTCTGCGGCTGGCCAGAAGACCGATGAGAATCATCGCCAAGAAATAAACGCCGATTGCGGAAAGAATGATGAGTTGCAGGGAAGACATGGCG